>JAFQZS010000024.1 GCA_017405765.1 Clostridia bacterium | reverse complement strand
TCCCTGTTCGTTTTCCCTGTTCGTCTTCCCCCGTTCGTCTTCCCCCGTTCGTCTTCCCCCGTTCGTCTTCCCCCGTTTGCCTTCCCAAGAAAAGAACAAGCGCCCTGCCTAACGGCAGGACGCTTGAAGGAACGAAGAAATTCTGAAAACAGAAAATTATTCGTCCAGAGCCCAAATTTCGTCGGGGGTAAGAATCTTCTTGCCCGGGATGATGTAAGCAACTCTCGTGGTATTGAGGAGGTGCTTGTAGTTGAAGTTCTCGCTGATGGAGTTGCCGCCCCAAGAACCGCAGCCAAGGCTGGAGGTCGGGATGTAACCGTTTAAGTTAACGGGCGAGCCGGAAGCAAGAAGCAGCGGCTGATTAACGAGGTAACGGCAAACAGGCATACGAGCTGCAGCCTTCTCGATGAGAGCGTCGTCGTTCGACCAGATACCGCCGGTGTGGCCTGCGCCTTCCTGGAAGTAGTTTCTTCTGCAGTTCTCGATAGCTTCGTCGGGAGTGTTGTAAGGAACGAATCTGATGATCGGAGCAAGGATCTCCTTGGAAAGGATATCCTCCTCTGCAAGGCCGTCAACTCTGCAAAGCAGGCAGATGGTCTCTTCCGGAACGCCGTCGATACCGAGCATCTTTGCAAGGCCGGAAGCCTTCTGACCAACGATCTTCGGCTGGATCTTGCCGGTCTCCTGGTTGAATGCGTTCTTTCTTACCTTATCAACTTCAGCGGGATCCTTTATGTCATAGCCGCCGTTTCTTACGAATGCGGCGATGATCTCTTCGCGCTTTGCAGCCGGAACGTGGAAGGTCTGCTCACCGGTGCAGGGAACGCCGTTGTCATAGTTGCGGCTGAACATAGCCTTCTGAGCCATGGTGTCGTAATCGGTCCAGTCGGGACCAACGATAAGCTGGGAGTTACCCTGGCCAACGCCGTAAGCCGGAGTGCCGCTGGAGTAAGCAGCCTTAACCATGCTGGGGCCGCCCGTTGCAACGATAACGTCGCAAGCGCTCATCAGTAAGCCGGTAAGCTCGATGGAGGGCTCTTCGATGGACTGAACGAGGTTAGCGGGTGCGCCGAGCTCAACGAGCTTGTCGCTCATGATCTTGCAGGCGTGTGCGGTGCACTTCTTTGCAGCCGGATGAGGAGCAACGATGATAGCGTTTCTCGTCTTTATAGCGTTCATTGCGTTGGTAGCAGCCGTAGTGGTCGGGTTCGTAACGGGAGTGATGGAAGCGAGAACGCCCATCGGCTTTGCGAACTTAAGGATACCGTCAACGTCCTTAGTGTCTTCGATAAGACCAACGGAGGGCTTGCCGCATACTGCCCACCAGGTAGCGGTGGTAACGCCCTTGTGCTTGCCGACCTTGGACTCAACGGTGCCGTACTTCGTCTCTGCAACTGCTTCCTCGGAAAGCATCTGAGCTGCATCGAATATAGCCATACCCATAGCCTTGGTAAGCTGGTCGATCTTTTCCTGCGAGAAAGTATCTAAAACTGCCTGTGCCTCTTTTGCCTTTGCAACCAGGCTCTGGATGTATTCTTTGTTATCCATAATTGGTGTTCCTCCTAATATATATATTCAGTATTGTTTTTTACAAAATTAGCCCATCTGCCAGATCTCGTCGTGGGAAGGACTGTGAACGCCCTTGAGCGGATATGCCACTCTCGTAGTGTTCATGAAGTGATAGTAAGTGAGGTTCTCACTGATGGAGTTGTTGCCCCACGAACCGCAGCCCAGCGAAGAAGTAGGCATAAGGCCGTTCTGCTGTCTGCCGCTGCCTGCAACGTTCGGCTGATTTACAACCATGCGGCATACGGGGATACGGTCGCCTGCCAGCTTGATGTTGTCGTCGTCTAAGGAGTAAACGGTTGCGGAGTGGCCTGCGCCTTCCATAAGGAGGTTCGTTCTTGCATGCTCAACGCCTTCTGCAAAGGTCTCGCACGGTAATACGCGGAGGATCGGGCACATGATCTCGCGTGCCAGGGGCTCGCCCTTGCCGCACTTGTCAACTCTCATGATGAGAAGCTTAGCGTCTTCGGGGCATCCCTCAACGCCTGCAAGCTTGCAAGCCTGGGGCGGGAGCTTACCAACGATCTGAGTGTTCGGTCTGCCTTCGGGAGTGAAAGCGATCTGACGGATCTTATCTATATCAGCTGCATCCTTAACTTCCCAGCAGCCGTTGTCAACGAGAGCCTTGATAACTGCGTCTTCCTTGCCCTTCGGAACGTGGATGGTCTGCTCACCGGTGCAGGGAACGCCGTTGTCATAAGCGCGGCTCATGATGATGTTCTTAGCCATGGTGTCGTAATCGGTGTAAGTGGTATCCAAAACTACCTGTGCATTACCCTGGCCTACGCCGAAGGAAGGCTTGCCGCTGGAGTAAGCTGCCTTAACCATGCCGGGGCCGCCCGTTGCAACAACAACGTCTGCAAGCTCCATAGCGAGGTTCGTAAGCTCTAAGGACGGCTCTTCGATGCACTGAACGAGGTCAGCGGGAGCGCCGATGGAAACGAGAGTCTCACGGATGATGTCAACAGCGTGCTTCGAGCACTTCTTTGCGCTCGGATGAGGAGCAACAACGATAGCGTTTCTGCACTTTAATGCCGGCATAGCGTCTGCGATAACAGTCGTAGTCGGGTTCGTGCTGGGGGTAACGCAAGTGATAACACCCAGCGGCTTTGCAAACTCGATAAGACCTCTCTCGGGGATCCTCTTAACGATACCAACAGACGGCTTGCCTCTCATAGCGAGGTACTGGTTTGCGCAAACGCCTGCGTGCTTAGCTACTTTACCGGGAACGTTGCCGAAATGAGTCTCTTCAACGGCTTCCTTGGAAAGCTCTTCTCTTGCATCGTAGATAGCCTTACCGATGGCTCTTACCATCTTGTCTACCTGCTCCTGGCTGTAAGTCTCGATAGACTCCTGCGCCTTTCTGCCCTTGTCAATAAGGCTCTGGATGTATTCTTTGTTGTCCATGTTCTGTTTTCCTCCTACAGTTTATTTTAATTTTGATATGCGAAAGATATGTTGACACGCCGTATCGAATCCTTTGTGCCCGGCGCAACCCATTTACACAAGCACAAAAGAATCGAAAAAAGCGCGTCTCCATATTCGGGAAAAAGTATAAAGGAAAAATCCTTCATACACAGTATATTGTATCAGTTGCATTCGTTGCTGTCAACAGCAAAAAAAACAAATATACAGCCAAAATTATGTCATTTTCATAATGTTTTCAGTTTGTTAATACTTTTTAAGCTTTCTTATCGTTTTTCAGCCGAACAGCACGAGATATACGTCCATCTCATTCGAAGAAAGGAAATCGTTTATCGCGCGCTCTGCCGTTTTTTGCGCCTCCTCTTTGGGATAGCCGTATATTCCCGCCGAGATGAGCGGGAACGCGATGCTTTTGCAGCCGTGCTTTTTCGCAAGAGCGAGCGAGTTTTTATAGCAATCGTACAAAAGCTTTTCTTCGCCGTTTTCGCCGCCTGTGTATATCGGGCCTACGGCGTGTATCACGTATTTTGCCCTAAGCGCGTAAGCGCCCGTTATAACGGCCGAGCCCGTGGGGCAGCCGCCTATCTTTTCGCATTCCGCCGAAAGCTCCTTATATCCCGCCGCGCGAAAAATCGCGCCGCACACTCCCCCGCCGGGCAAAAGGCGGCTGTTCGCCGCGTTCACTATCGCGTCGGCCTCTACCTTCGTTATATCGCCGTGTATTATTTTAAAAGGCATTTTTGTCCCCTCCTTTATATAATATGATACCACATTTTTATCAGATATCGCAATCATGTATTGTAAACCTAAAAATAAATTTTAACGGTTGACAATATGTTTTCGCCGTGCTATACTTCAAAGCACAGTATAAAAGGAGGGCCTTAAAATGACTAAAGCCGCCGAAAACAAGGACAGGCTCACAACAAGGGAGCTTGTATATATCGCGCTGTTCGCCGTTCTCATCGTTGTCTGCTCGTGGATATCCATACCCACGCCGATGGGCATACCCGTTACGCTTCAGACGTTTGCGATATTTCTGACACTGGGGCTTTTGGGCGGCAGGCGCGGGACTTTAAGCCTTATCATATTTATCCTTTTGGGCCTCGTGGGGCTTCCCGTTTTTTCGGGCTTTCGCGGCGGCATGGGCGTGCTTTTCGGCACGACGGGCGGATATATAATAGGCTTCGTTTTTTCGGCGCTCCTCTTTTGGCTTATCACCGCGAAGCTCGGAAACAAAACTCTTATTATTATAGCAGCAATGATACTCGGTATCATCGTTTGCTATGCCTTCGGCACGGCGTGGTTCGTTGTAATGTACACCGCGGGCGCGGGCGAAATAAGCGTGCTCGGCGCGCTTTCAAGCTGCGTTTTCCCGTTTATTATACCCGACGCCGTAAAAATAGCTCTCGCCGTGCTGCTCACATCAAAGCTTTCGCCCCGCCTCAGACTGTCAAAATAGGGCTCCGCCTAAGACTGTCAAAACAGGCGCTTGTTTACGCGCGCGGCAAGGTTTTCGCCCCGCCCCAAAATTTGACCTCGCTTTTTGCGCCCTTTGTTTTCCCTCTTTATATATGAAGAAACGAAGGGCGCAAAGTTTTTATACCAAACCGTATTGATTTTTTTATAACGATATGTTATCCTTTAGATGCTGAGGCGAAGGAAGCTTCCGACGCCGAAGCGCAGTATATACCGGCTGACGCCGAAGTTCTTTCTGAGGCGAAAGGCGTGGATTTAAGCATACTTAAAAAAACGCCCCGTCGGGCGTTTTTTTGATTTTTTGCTTTGCCGCTCAAAAACCAAGAAGGTAACGCATATTTATGAGAAAAACATTTGAAGCTATTGAATATAAAAAAGAATTTGAGCCGCTTCTTTTGGCCTTTTTAAAAAACTGCCTGCCCGAATCGGGAAGGAAGCTCGACATAAGCGGACGCCATAAGTATTATCTTGATATCGAGAATTATTTCAGGCGCTTCTGGTGCATGTTCGACGGTGAAAACATCGTCGGCACCGTCGCCGTGTCGGAATTAGACAAAAAGAGCTGCGAGCTTAAATCGCTTTACCTTTTGGAGTGGTATCACGGTTTGGGCTACGGCAGGCGGCTTTTAGAGAAGGCCATTTCATTTGCAAAAGAGAGCGGCTATGAAAAAATGTATCTCGAATCGCTTTCAAAAAGCAAAAAGGCTTTGGCGCTGTACAGAAAAAAGGGCTTTGTCGATACCGAGAAATACAACGAAAGCGAATATACAGACGTATTTATGGTCCTTGACCTTAAAAAGAATTGCGACTGATAGCTTTAAACGCATTTTACATACTTAAATATAAAGGGGAAAACAGACATGTACGATCCTAAATCGAAAAAGGCCGAAGAGTTTATCGACCACGACGAGGTGATAAAAAGCCTTAAATTTGCCGAAGAAAACAAGCATAACGAAAAGCTTCTCCGTGAGATATTAGAGCGCGCAAAGCTTCGTAAGGGTCTTTCACACCGCGAGGCCACGGCCCTTTTGGAGTGCGACATAGACGAGATAAACGAAGAGATATTAAAGCTTGCGGGACAGATAAAGCGCGACTTTTACGGAAACCGCATCGTCATGTTCGCGCCGCTGTATCTTTCAAACTACTGCGTGAACGGCTGCCTTTACTGCCCGTATCACTTGAAGAACAAGCACATAAAGAGAAAGAAGCTTACGCAGGAGGAGATAAAAAACGAAGTCACGGCGCTAATGGATATGGGACACAAGCGTCTTGCCATAGAGGCCGGAGAGGACCCCGTTAATAATCCGATAGAATATATATTGGAAAGCATTAAGACGATATACAGCGTGAAGCATAAAAACGGCGAGATACGCCGCGTAAACGTAAACATCGCGGCGACTACCGTTGAAAATTACAGAAAGCTCAAAGAAGCCGGCATCGGAACGTATATCCTCTTTCAGGAGACGTATCACAAAGAAAGCTACGAGCGCCTTCATCCGACGGGCCCGAAGCACGATTACGCCTACCACACGGAGGCCATGGACAGGGCTATGGAGGGCGGCATAGACGACGTGGGACTGGGCGTTTTGTTCGGGCTCGAGCTTTACCGCTACGAGTTCGCCGCGCTTTTAATGCACGCGGAGCATCTTGAAGCCGTGTTCGGCGTAGGCCCCCACACGATAAGTATGCCCAGAGTAAAGCGCGCCGACGACATAGACCCTGACGTCTTCGACAACGGCATAAGCGACGACCTTTTCGCAAAGATATGCGCGCTCATAAGAATAAGCGTGCCCTACACCGGCATGATAATCTCAACGCGCGAAAGCCAGTCCGTGAGAGAGAGGCTCCTTTCGCTCGGCGTATCGCAGATAAGCGGCGCGTCGCGCACGTCCGTCGGCGGCTACTCCGAAGAGGAGCGCCCGCACGATACGGAGCAGTTCGACGTGTCCGACACGCGCACGCTCGACGAAGTCGTGCGCTGGCTCGTAGACTTGGGATATATCCCCTCCTTCTGCACGGCATGCTACCGCGAGGGGCGCACAGGCGACAGATTTATGAAGCTTTTAAAGAGCAATCAGATACAAAACTGCTGCCATCCGAACGCGCTCATGACGTTGAAGGAATACGCACAGGACTACGCCTCGCCCGAAACGAAGGCCATTGCCGACAGACTCATACTCGACGAAACGAAAAACGTGCCCAACGAAAACGTGCGCCGCATAGTTTTAGACAACTTAAAAAAGATAGAATCAGGTTCGCGCGATTTCAGATTTTAGGAGGTTTTAAGAGTGGGACTTAACGACGCCCCCGCAGCCGAGCGCATACACATAGGCTTTTTCGGCTGCACGAACGCCGGAAAATCAAGCGTTGTGAACGCCGTTACGGGGCAGGACCTTGCCATAGTTTCCGACGTTTCCGGCACAACGACAGACCCCGTCTTAAAGACGATGGAGCTTCTGCCTTTGGGCCCCGTAGTTATAATAGATACAGCCGGTATCGACGATACGGGCGAGCTTGGGCGGCTTCGCATGAAGAAAAGCCGCGATATTTTACGAAAGACGGATATTGCTATTCTCGTCGCGGACGCAAAGAAAGGCCTCTCCCCCGCCGACCGCGCGCTTATAGAAGACTTTAAGCGCCTTTCGGTGCCGTATATCGTCGCATTCAATAAGTGCGACCTTTTAAGCCGCGTTCCCACAGCGAACGAAGGCGAAATATACGTAAGCGCGAAAAGCGGCGAGAATATAGAAGAGCTTAAAGAGCGCATAGCCGCCTTAAAGCCCGAAGCGAAAGAAAAGCCGCTCATCGCAGACAAGCTTTCGCGCGGCGATATCGTCATACTCGTCGTGCCGATAGACAAGTCTGCGCCGAAGGGCAGGCTCATTCTTCCCCAGCAGCAGACGATACGCGATATTTTGGGCGCGGGCGCGCTTTCGCTCGTTACGGGCGTTTCGGAGCTTTCCGGCGCGCTGTCTCTTCTTTCGGGCAGGGTGCGCATGGTGATAACGGACAGTCAGGTATTTTCCGAGGTCTCACGCATAGTGCCGCATGACGTGCCGCTTTGCTCGTTCTCGATACTTTTCGCGCGCTTCAAGGGCGACCTTAAAACGCTTGCGGGCGGCGCAAGCGTTCTTAAAAGCCTTCCCGACGGCGCGCGCGTGCTCATAAGCGAGGGCTGCACGCATCACCGCCAGTGCGAGGACATAGGCACGGTAAAGCTGCCGGACTGGATACGTAAGTATTCGGGGCGCGATATAAAATTCGAGTTTACGTCAGGCGGAGAGTTCCCCGACGATCTGTCCCGCTTCTCGCTCGTCGTCCACTGCGGCGGATGTATGTTAAACGAGCGCGAAATGAAGCACCGCATCGCAAGGGCAAAGCTTGACGGCGTGCCTATAACGAATTACGGCACGGCCATAGCCGAAATGAAGGGCATTTTAAAAAGAAGCCTTGAGATATTCCCCCAAGATTTATGAAAATGGGTAATATATCAGTGCGCGCCGTATCATATAAGGGCACGATAATAGAATATACCCTTGAAAGAAAGGCCGTAAAAAATATAAACCTCCGCGTTCGCCCCGACAAAAGCGTATACGTCTCGGCAAACAGCTTCGTGCCCGTAAGCGTTATAGACGAGTTCGTCTCTTCAAAGGGCGCCATGATCTTACGCGCGAAAAAAAGCGCCGATTTATCGCAAAAGGCCGCGCCCGCGCACAGAAGATATAAAGACGGCGAGGCCTTTTGCTTTTTGGGCAAGACGTTCTATCTTAAAAAAACGAGCGGCTCAAAAGAGGCGGCTTTTACCGACGGCCAAAACCTTTGTCTCATACAAAAGGACGTTTCCGACGCCGCGCGCTCCGAAAAGCTTGTAGGCGCGTTCACGCTCGATCTGTGCAAAAACGTATTTTCGGCGCTTTTAAAAAAGCGCTATCCCGATTTTGCGCCTTATACGCGCGGCCTCCCCACGCTTCGCATACGCACGATGAAGTCGCGCTGGGGCTCGTGCATACCGGCAAAAAACGTGATAACGCTCAATACGCGCCTTATCGAAAAGCCGCCGGATGTCATAGATTACGTTGTGCTGCACGAATACTGCCACTTCGTTCATCCCAACCATTCAAAGGCGTTTCATGCGCTCGTGGGCCGCTTTATGCCCGACTGGAAAAAAAGAAAAGCGCTTCTTAACTCACATCGTTAAGAAGCGTTTTTTATATATATATGCTCTCTACTCTGCCGCCACGGACTCTTTGCTTACGGCAAACGTGAAATACGTATCGGGATACGGCTCGTCTTCAAGCGTGAAGTGCCACCATTCGGTGTCAAGCGGCTTAAAGCCGTGCGCCGTCATTGCTTCGCGCAGTATCATGCGGTTATTATACTGCTCCTCGGTTATATCGGTATAATCGGGGTGGCTTTTCTCGCCGAAATAGTCGAACGTGCCGCCCATGTCCACCTCTTTTTCCGTCGTCATATCAAACAGCGTAAGATCGAGTGTGCTCCCTCGGCTGTGACCGGAGCGCGAATATATGTATCCCAGCGGAAAAAGCGTATTTTTTTCAAGCTCCGGATAAAAATACGGCTTCATCAAAACATCATTCGGATCCTCAGACCATCTTACGAAATGGTCCACCGCCATCTGAGGACGGTACGCGTCGTATATTTTAAGGCGGTAGCCTTTCGCTGCAAGCTCGTCGCTCACATCCTTCAATGCGGCCGCCGCTTCCTTTGTAAGAAGCGCCACCGGCTCCTCGTATCCGTCGATACGCTCCCCTACGAAATTATACGTAGAATAATATCGTATCTCCAATATAACGTCCGGCACGGCGTCGCTTAAAAGCACAAAGTCAGAGGCGTCGTCGGATAATTTTACGCCGTCCTCCGCCGTTTGAACGTTAGCCTCCGGCGAGCTGCCGTTAGCGTCTTCGCCGGCCTTATCGCCGCTGCATCCGCAAAGCAAAGCCGCGATTATAAGAAGTACGACGGCAAGCGCCAAAGTTTTCTTTTTCATGTCTCATCCTCCGATAATATTTCTTTATATTTATTATATATGCTTTTATTCCCATCGTCAACCGCGTGCCGCGTATTGACCGCCGCGCGCCTTTGGGGTATAATGCCACGGGGAGGTTTTTTACATGACTGAACGCATAAAAAGATTAAGAGAGCAAAGTCTTAACACGGCGCCCCGCATAGATATGGAGCGCGCCCGCCTTGAGACGGAATTCTATAAAGAAAACTTGGGTACGATGAGCGTGCCTATGCTTCGCGCCTCCTTGCTTAAATATATAATGGAGCATAAAACGCTCCACTTCGGCGAGGACGAGCTTATAGTGGGCGAAAAGGGCGCGTCTTTACAGATGGCTCCCACCTTTCCCGAGCTTTGCTGCCATACGGTGAGCGATATGCTCACGATGGACCGCCGCGAGCTTATCTCTTTTAAGGTGACTGATGAAGACGTCGCGTTTCAGCGCGACGTTATAATACCGTTTTGGGAAAAACGCAGTATGCGCCAAAGGATCATAAATGAAATGAGCGACAAATGGAAGGCCTGCTACGAGGCGGGCGTTTTCACAGAGTTTATGGAGCAGCGCGGCCCCGGCCACACCGTCGGAAGCGAAAATATATATATAAACGGCTTTCTTGACTATAAAGCAAAGATCCGCGCCGCCATTTTCTTCCTCGACTTCAACTACGACAATAACGCGTTTTCGCGTCTTGAACAGCTTCACGCAATGGATACGGCCTGCGACGCTATAATGATACTGGGAGAGCGTTACCGTAAGCTTGCGCTTTCGCTTTACGAAAAGGAGACAAACGAAAAGCGGCGCGCCGAGCTTTTAACCATAGCCGAAAACTTTAAGGTCGTGCCTGCGAACAAGCCGGAAACTTTTCATCAGGCGCTCCAGATGTACTGGCTCGTTCACCTGTGCGTAACTACCGAGTTAAATCCCTGGGACGCATACAGCCCCGGCAGACTGGACCAGCACCTTTATCCCTTCTACAAACGCGATATCGAGGCGGGCAGGATCACGCGCGAAGAGGCCTTAGAGCTTATGGAATGCCTGTGGATAAAGTTCAACAATCAGCCCGCTCCGCCCAAAGTAGGCATAACGCTTAAAGAGAGCGGCACTTACACCGATTTTGCCAATATAAACACGGGCGGCTTAACTCCCACGGGCGAAAACGGCGTAAACGACGTAAGCTATATCATCCTTGACTGCATGGACGAGATGCGCCTCTTACAGCCCAGCTCCAACGTGCAGATAAGCCGAAAGAATCCTGACGAGTTCTTATACCGCGCCTGCGAAATATCGAAAAAAGGCTGGGGACAGCCCGCCTTTTACAACACCGAGGCGATAATCGCAGAGCTTTTGAACGCGGGCAAGTCGCCTTTCGACGCTTACCGTGGCGGTACTAGCGGCTGCGTTGAAACGGGCGCCTTCGGAAACGAGGCCTATATCTTAACAGGATACTTCAACCTGCCGAAGATCCTCGAGCTAACTTTAAACAACGGCTATGACGAGCGCACAAAGCGTCAGCTCGGATTAGAGCTCGGCTTCGCTTCCGATTTTAAGACGTATGAACAGCTTTTTTCGGCTTATAAAGAGCAGGTGGGCTATTTTATAGATATAAAGATCCGCGGCTCAAACATAATAGAACAGCTCTACGCAAAATATATGCCCGTACCCTTTTTGTCCGTGATAACGAATGACTGCATAAAAAAAGGGCTCGACTACAACGCGGGCGGCGCGCGCTACAATACGTCGTATCTTCAGGGCGTAGGCATAGGAACGATAACGGATTCGCTTACGGCGATAAAGTATAACGTATTCGATAAAAAGCGCTTTAAGATGAGCGAGCTTGCCGCGGCGCTCAAAAACAACTTCGAAGGCTTCGAGCGCATACACGCGCTCGTTAAAAACAAGACGCCGAAATACGGCAACGACGACGATTACGCCGACGGCGTTATGCGCGAGGTGTTCGAGTTTTACCATTCTTACGTTACGGGACTTCCGAACACGCGCGACGGCATGTGGCGCATAAATATGCTGCCCACCACATGCCACGTCTACTTTGGCGAGGTGATGGGCGCAAGCGCGAACGGAAGGCTTTCCGGAAAACCCGTATCGGAGGGCATATCCCCCGCAAAGGGCGCAGACGTTTACGGCCCCACCGCCGTTTTAAAGTCGTGCGCGAAGATGGATCATTTTAAAACGGGCGGTACGCTCTTAAATCAGAAGTTCGTCCCCTCAGCCGTTTCGGGAGAGGACGGCACGAAAAATTTAGGCGCGCTCATACGCGCATATTTCAATATGGGCGGACATCATATACAATTCAACGTGATAGACGAAAAAACGCTTCTCGACGCGCAGGCGCATCCCGAAAATCACCGCGATCTTATCGTGCGCGTCGCCGGATACAGCGACCACTTCAACAATTTAAGCTGCGCGCTTCAGGACGAGATAATAGAGCGCACGGCGCACGAGGCGTTTTGACGAAATGCGCGCATCCGCGTGATCTCCCCCGCCGAACGGGAACGTTTTGGCGGGGCGTTTTTTTGCGCCCCCGCCCGCCCCCAAGGAGCGTAAGCCGACGCGGCGTCCCGTATTCCTACGCATACGCCCCGCACGAGTCGCGGGCGTTCCAAAGCCTTCCCCTTTGAGGGGAAGGTGCCCCGCAGGGGCGGATGAGGTGTTTTAGAACTGCGTTCCATGATTCCTTTTCAATTATCCTTTTTCTTGCTTAAAAGCAAGAACCAATTCTTAGAACCAAGGTTCTAATACTCCTATCCCCCTGCCGGGGGGGCGTACTTTTGCAAACAAAAGTACCAAAATTTCCGAGAGGCTGCCGCCTCTCGGACTCTGGGCTCCCTCGCTCCAACACCGCCTCTCGGCGGCGCCAGCCGCTCGGCGTTACTCAAATATAACTTATGTCTCGCCATCTACTGGAGATAAGCGCAATTTGCTTTATAGCTTGGAGCCTTTTCGCCATGAGGGCGCATTCTAGATACTTCCTTCCCCACTGGTG
>JAFQZS010000023.1 GCA_017405765.1 Clostridia bacterium | reverse complement strand
CCTCCGCGTCCTCGCACTCCGCAAAAGAGAAGTCGGAAAAATGTCGCAGCACAAAGGTTGCCGTTCTTTTTTCTCTGTCTATATAGGGATGTATCACCTCATACGAGCCGTCTGCATGGTGGTGGAGAATATTAAGAAAATCAAGGTTTATGCCGTCCGGTATCGGAAGCGACACCTTAACGGGCACCGAAAGCTCTTCGTTCTCCGTTATTATGCTTTCATTTGTTTCTTCGTCCACGATATCCATTGAAAAGCTCACCGAATTCTTATACATAGTCGGCAGAACATGATCGTTTTCGGCTCTGTCGATTTTAAGCACGACCGACTGTCCCTCTTCTGCATTAAGGCCTGCGCCTATAACGCTCACCTCTGCCTCGGGCAGCGTTTCGCTCACGGCGTCCGTGACTACAACAAAGGGCGTTCTTCCCGCCATCTGTTCAAGCCATGCGATATTGCCTGCGGCCTGCGTATTGCTTATGTCGGCCGCCATAATTACGGCAAGGTCGGCAGTGTCGATATCGCGTACCTGCGCTACTGCGTCCTCTATTTCCTCAGGGGTGCTTTCTTCGGTCAATGCGTCTATGATCTCGTTAAGCTCTAAAGACACGTCGGAAATATAGTAAGGTTCGCTCATTTCAGACCAATCGCTGCATAATGCCGTTGTGATATCCGAGCTTAAAAGGCGCACATTGAAATAGTAATATCCCTCTCCGTTCTCCTCTATATAGGAGTCCGGTATACTGCTATGGTCGTCCTTAAAGTCTATTTTACCCATGGTACCCACATCTCCGATGAATTCCGGCGTAGTCCCAATGCATCATGTAATATCCTTCATCAAATCTCCATGAAAGGTCATAGGGCGCATTCAGCCGCTCCTCCGGCTTGTCAAAGTGCCACGTTTGCGAGACTGCCGCATTGCTGTCGGCATACTCCGTATTATCTCCGAGCGTTACCACGGTGAAGTAATAATCGCCGCTCTCCTCGAAATCGCTTACAAAGATATCGTATTCGGTGTAATCGTCGCTGTGAAAATCCGTCCAGTCTATTTCCTCGGGATCCCCATCCTCGTTCTCCTTAAAAAGGGAAAGTTTGTACAACCCTTGGGTGCGGCGTGCGGGAATGTGGGATATATACCCTGGGTACGGCTCTCCTTTGCCCGTTTCGCCCCATTTAAGACCTATAGGCTCGTCGAGCATGGGAAGACCGTTTTCGTCATATTCTATGTGGGATATCCCTGAATTTATATGAACAATATCAGAGTATACCGTATCTCCCGTACTGTAAACTGCATTCGGGCTCATTACATAGCGCAGATCATATGGATCTGTCTTGGGATCTATCTCGATCTTGGGATCAGGTATTATGAATACAAATGGACCATCCAAATCAACGTTGTACCACATCTCGCCGTCCACGCTGTACTGCCATTGGCAGTCCGCATAATACTCGGGGTGCTGCTCTCCGTCGCTGTATATGCCTTTGCCGAAGAGAACAAGCGTCGGCTCATCCTCGAAGCAAATGTACTCATACGCCGGATAGACCATTTTGTCATCAAAGTATATCCCCGCACCTTCGATTACCGGAAGCTCCTGCGGTATCAGCTCAAGCGCGATCTCCACATAAAGATCCCTCGATACCATACCTAAATACATCGCTCCGAGTTTTTTGCTTTGCTGCAAAAAGCTCTGCGTCCCGTCGAACCAGGTGTTGAATCTGATTTCTTTTATCCGATAGCCCTTTTTAATATCGCTTATCGTAAATGCGATACGGGTATCCGCCGGAAGGTCAACACTGCCGCTGCCTTTTTTAAGCACGGCGGGCTTTTCGTCCTCCATGGTCGTTTCATCAAATACCGTAACGGTGCAAAGACTTTCGTCATAATCGAACGTCACCTCTACGGTCTCGTCCGCCGCCATCGCCGCAGGCATCAGCGTAAGAAGCAGCGCGAGGCAAATAAATACCGATATAAGTTTTTTCATTTTTTCATCCCTTCTCTTCGTCATTTGGAAATTGTTTTAAATTCGGGTGCGCTGCTCACCCTTCCAAAAGCGGAACGCCGCTTTCGGAAGCAAGAAGAAATACCCTGTATTCATGAGATTCGGGCAGCACGAACTTTCCTTCAGATGATATGGGAACATTGATCACTCTGCTTTCGGTCATAACGCCGTTTTCATTGTAAAGCCCTACGATAAGGCTTGACGACACGCCGTCCGGCAAAGCGATCTTATACGAAAGCGTCATTCCCGCAAGAGAAATATCCGCCTCCGCGTCCTCGCACTCCGCAAAAGAGAAGTCGGAAAAATGTCGCAGCACAAAGGTTGCCGTTCTTTTTTCTCTGTCTATATAGGGATGTATCACCTCATACGAGCCGTCTGCATGGT
>JAFQZS010000022.1 GCA_017405765.1 Clostridia bacterium | reverse complement strand
CGGTATGGAAAGTGATCTTAATACAAAGGTTTACTTCGCACATCCGCATTCGCCGTGGGAAAGACCGTCAAATGAGAATACCAATGGATTGCTGCGTCAATTCATACCTAAACACAGAGACTTAGGCGACATGACTGATGATGAATTATCCCGATTTGTTGCACTGATAAACCTAAGACCCCGCAAATGCCTTAATTGGTCAACTCCCTATGAGGTCTTTTCAGACCAACTGTTGCACTTGACTTGACAACCCGCCAATGAAAAGAAGAATAAGCAGTCTTGTGATGTCCTGTTTTTTGAAGTTTCAAATAATCATACGATTATTGTTGATAGTGAACGTACTATGGCGCGTCATGTCATTTGTCCAAGAAGAGAAAGAGATTTTCTTGAAGTAACATATAGCTGTGAGGGGGCTGTGATCAAGCTGACTAACCTTAGCGTTGTTTCCAAAGGTAATCAGTATGCATGGATAGTATTGAAGGATAGTAAAAATGACCATGCTATCGCTTCTCAAGACTATCAGTCTAACAACTGTTTCCAGATCGACTGCTCAACTTTGAACTCCGGTTCCTATAAAGTACGTGGAATATTGCGAGATGGACTGGGCAGAAAGGTGTCCCAGGATACTTTGTTCTTTTATGTTTCTCCAACTGGCGATCTTTCAATTGATAAGAAAAAATCTCAAGCTAGGATGGATAAATAGGCAGCATTAACAGACGAGAGATAGGAGGATGAATAATAGTGGGATATCCGATGGAAAGAATATCTTTTGAGCAAATCAATAAGACTTCCTTCGCTACAAAGACGCAAACCCTCTTTGAAATAATGAAAGACGGGGTCAAGTTTGAATTTTTGGTAAAGTATAGACCGGAATATAAGGGAGCTATCATTTTGGGAACCGGCGCCATAACTGCTAATGTTCCTCTGCCGATCTTCTCAAGATCCACTTGGGCAGAAGATATTCCGGCAACGACAATATATTATTTTGACCCGACAATTTATGACGGGGATGCAAATCTTTGCTGGGGTTATGGCAATAATGATAGGTGGTATCTGCAGGAAATCGGAGATATCTGCAAGATAATACTGAATGATTTGCAAATAACAATTGAAGATACGTTATTCTTTGGCTCAGCGGGTGGCGGATTTATGTCTATTATGTTAGCATGCATGCTTAGAAGCAGAGCCACTGTATTTAACCCGCAGATTTTTGTAGAAAGTTTTTATCCTTCAAGAGTTAAACAATTTAAGGAATGTGTTCTCAAGTCAGGTGAAAGCTTAATTGAAGAACGGGTAAATGTTGTAGCATTTATTCGTAAGGAACAGTATTGTCCTCAAATACATTATGTGCAGAATATCTATAAAAAAACTGGCATAAACGCTAGCTTTGATTCCGCCAAAATGTTGAGCCCCTATCTTAGACTGGTGGAGGAATATGACCTTTTGGATCAAGGATCAGCTTTAAAAATTACGTTGTACTCTAATGTTTTGGAACATAATGGGTTGATGAGTAAGGAACAGACCATTAATATGATGATCAAAGATTTGAGAACAAGTGTTTTTAAGATTGATTTTTTTTATGGTCTGAATATGAAAGCAGACGCTTTTTTCGTAAATGACAGACTGAAATTAATACTAAAGCTCTCAAATGATGCTCCGAATGACTTGGAATTCTCGTTTGCTTTTGTTAGATTTGGCGAGACTTTTGCATATAGTCCATTTGCAAAAGAATTGGAACGAGAGTTTGATTTTACGGAGTTTGACCACAAAAACACAAAGCTTATCTGCAATGTGAGGTATAAAGGAATCACAAAACAGTATGAATTACCTGTGAAAACGTCTATAGAGATGATAAAGTATAGTTATGAACTTAGGGAGATGGCGGCCATTTGTTCTTTTCCTTAGAATGGCCTAAATCGTTGTTAGCGGAAGGAGAATCTGCCTTCTATTTACTTAGAGGAGGCGAAGTAATAGAAAAGCACTTTGATTATACTAAAGATCATAGTATTCTATTTCGGGAGCCTCTCGTGGAAAAGAAATCGTATTCTGTTCGTTTCTTTTTTAAGTATAATGGATCGATTTCCAAGAAAGATGTTCAAATTGAACTACCAGCTTCTTATATGACAAAAGAGCAATAAGATAACATCATATGTTAAAAAAAGTATGAAATTAGTAAAGAATTTAGAATACACCCATTGAAATTCTTTGACAGGATTAGTGTAAAATGATTGTGTCGAACCTGGTGGTCAGTTATTCTTACTTAGTTTAAAGGATCATGTAAATCGAAGCCAACTCAAAGGAACAAAACGGCAAATGGGCTACTCAATAACTTACTTTGAGTAGTCCATTTATAATCTGGATTAAAACAAACAAAGAGAGGCCGCAGCATTTTTTATATGCTGCGGCCTCTCTTTTTGTTATGCAAAACTGTAAACTTAGATTCTGCAGATCGCGCCGGAGTCGATGTTGAGGTAAACGCCGCTGATTTCCTTCGAAGTGTCGGAGCAAAGGAAGAGAACGCCGTTAGCCATATCTTCAACGGTCTGCGGACGATGGAGCGCGCTGCCGGATGCGATAGCCTTAACTACCTGCTCAGAGGTTTCGAGCTTCTGGAGAGCCGGAACCTTCTCCTTAACGAGCATAGCGCCGCCGCCGGAGTATATAGGAGTATTAACGTAACCGGGGTTGATAGCGTTTACGTTGATGTTGTAGTTGCCAAGCTCCTTGCAGAGAGTGGACATGAAGCTGAGAGCTGCGATCTTGGAGCAGTTGTAAACAGGCATAAGCGGGCTCTGCTGGAATGCAGCAACGGAAGCCGTAATAACGATCTTACCGAAGTTAGCTGCCTTCATCGGCTCAGCAAATGCACGGCAAACCTTAACGGTACCGAAAAGGTTTACTGCGAATACCTTCTCCCAAACGTCGTCCGGGATAGCATCAAGCGGAGGACCCATAACGGTCTGAGAAATACCTGCGTTGGAATGTAAGCAAGTAACTTTGCCGAAATCCTTAACTACTTCGTCACGAACAGCGATAACGTTCTCGTTGTTGGTAACGTCCATCTTGTAGAACTTTGCCTTAACGCCCTTCTCGCGGCAAAGCGCTGCAGTCTCTTCGCCCTTTTCGCTGAAGTCGCAAACTGCTACGTCTGCTCCTGCCTCAGCAAAAGAAAGAGCTACGCAACGGCCTATACCGGAAGCTGCACCGGTAACAACGGCTACGTCGCCTTTGAAATCATACTTAGTAACACCCATGATAATCTGCCTCCTTAAAATTTATAATTCAGTTAAGCTTTGAACTAAACTTCTAACAAATATAATATAACTATTTATGCATTTTGTCAAACCATATATGGGAAAATATACAGTTTTGCATTAAAAAACACGGCCCCGCTTTTGCGGAGCCGTATTTTTTAAATAAGGTTGTTTCTTTAAATTCTGCGTGCCGCGCCGGAGTCTACGTTGAGCACCTGTCCCGTTATCTCCTTCGAGTTCTCTGCACAAAGGAACATAACGCCGTTCGCAAGGTCGTCTACCGTCTGCATTCGGTGGAGCGCCGACGTCGAAGCCATGGTCTCTACTACCGTCTTCGGGTCCTGAATCTTTCCCAGCACCTTCGACTTATCGCGGATGCGAAGCGCGCCGCCCTCGGAGTACATCGGGGTGTATACGAAGCCGGGGCATACTGCGTTTACGTTTATGTTGTAGTTGCCGAGCTCGGAGCAAAGCGTTCCCATGAAAGCAAGAACGCCCATCTTCGATACATTGTAAGCCGCCATTATCGGGCTTAACGAATAAACGGCTATGGACGAGGTCATAACTATTTTGCCGTAGTTTGCTTCCTTCATGGGGATAGCGAACGCGCGGCAAACCTTGATGCAGCCCATAGTATTTACGGCTATCGTCTTTTCCCACGTTTCGTCGGGCACGCTCTCAAGAGGCGGGCCCATAACGTCCTGAGATACGCCCGCGTTGGCAAATAGGCACGTAACCTTGCCGAAGTCCTTTAAGACCTCGTCGCGAACGGCGTTTACTCTCTCGGTATTTGTCGTGTCCATCTGATAAAACTTTGCCTTAACGCCCAAATCGCGGCATTCCTTTGCGACAGCTTCGCCGCCATCGGCGTTGAAGTCACAAAGCGCCAAATCTGCGCCCGCCTTAGCAAACTGGAGCGCCGTTCCCTTTCCTATGCCCGAAGCCGCGCCCGTGATCACAACTACGTCGCCCTTAAAGTTATAAGCAATGCTTCCCATGTTTTGTCCTCCTTAAAATTATTTTGTAATTTTACCCGTATATAGTTAAATATTAACTAATTCTTGATTTAATAATATGTTTTTTCATTATATTTGTCAAATGAATAATGTTAATTTGAAACAATTTTGCATAAAAAAATACGGCCCCGCTTTTGCGGAGCCGTATTTCACCGAGATAACTCTGCTGCAATATTAGATCCTGTTCACGTAACCGGAATCAACGTTCAATACCTGTCCCGTTATCTCTTTCGCCTGATCGGAGCAGAGGAACAAGACGGCGTACGCCATATCCTCCACCTTCTGAGCGCGCCTGAGGGAGCTGCCCGCGGCAGCCATCGCGTTCATTACGGACTCGTTGTCGGTGAATTTTAAGAGCGGCCCGCCTATTGCGTTTCTGAATTTCATGCCCGTGCCGTCCGCGTAGATGTTCGTATAAACGAATCCCGGGCAGATCGTGTTCACGTTTACGTTATACTCGCCCATTTCGATTGAGAAGGCGTGCGCGAAGCCGATCGTCGCAAGCTTTGAAACGCTGTATTGCATTGAGCGCGGCGTGGAAGTGTATGCCGCGATGGATGACGTCATAACTATTTTGCCGGCTCTCTTTTCCTTAAAGATCGGAGCGAACGTGCGGCACACCTTGACCATGCCGAGTGTGTTTACCTGAAGCACGAGCTCCCAGTCGCTGTTCGGAATGCTTTCAAGCGGAGGCCCCATGACCTTTGACGAGACGCCCGCGTTCGAAAAGAGAATATCAACGGTGCCCATCTCTTTAAGTATCGCATCCTTTGCCGCGCTTATCTCTTCGTCGTTGGTAACGTCCATTTTTACCGCGATGACCTTTCCCGACGTCAGCGCACGGCACTCCTCCGCCGTTTTTTCGGCCGCTTCAAGATTTACGTCGCAGATCGCAATGCTTGCGCCCGCCTTTGCGAACTCAAGCGCCGTTCCCTTGCCTATGCCCGAGCCCGCGCCCGTGATAACGACTACGTCGCCCTTGTAATTATAAGCCACACTGCCCATGTTTCGCCCTCCTTATTATTTTGTTTAATATAAAAAAGATACGGCTGCGAAAAACGTAGCCGTATCTTAATCAAGTGATTAAATCTTCTTTATGTAGCCAGAGTCAACGTTGAACGCGCTGCCGGTGATCTCGCTTGCCTCCTCCGATGCGAGGAACATAACGGTATACGCCATGTCGTCTACCGTCTGAGGCCTGTGCAGCGAGCTTGTCGCGGACGCCACGGCATTCATAACGGATTCGCCGTCGTTGAGCTGATTGAGCGCTCCGCCAAGAATGTCCTTGTATTTCATTGCCGTGCCGTCCGAATAAATATTCGTATAAACGAATCCGGGGCAGATTACGTTTACGTTAGTATTGTATTCTCCCATCTCCATGGAGAGAGACTGCGCAAAATTGAGCACGGCTATCTTCGACGCGCCGTAGGGAGCTACGAGCGGGCTGATTTTATATGCGGCCGCCGATGAGGTGATGATGATCTTGCCCGCCTTTTTCTCCTTGAATATTTCGCAGAAGGCGTTGCATACCTTTACCATGCCAAGCGTGTTTATCTGATACGTTCTCTCCCAGTCGGAGATCGGTATCTTCGAGATCGGCGGGCCCATTACCTTGGGAGATACGCCCGCGTTGGAGAAGAGAACGTCTACCGTGCCGAAATCCTTTAAGATGGCTTCCTTTGCGGCGGCGATCTCGTCAACGTTCGTTACGTCCATCCTGTACGCCTTTACCTTGCCCGATGTGAGCGCCTGACACTTTTCGGCCGTTCTCGATACTTCCTCGAAGTTAAGGTCGCAGAGCGCGAGGCTCGCGCCCGCCTTTGCGAACTGCAATGCGGTGCCGCGGCCTATGCCCGTTGCCGAGCCCGTTATTACGACTACCTTTCCTTCAAAATTCCACGTTATGTTGCTCATGCTTTTCTCTCCTTTCGTAAAGCAAATAAAAGAAAACGGGCGGAAGGCCGTGTTCTCTTATCGTGCATTCCGCCCGCAATGCTTAAAACGATATGTAATTAAACTCTCTTAACGAAGCCGGAGTCAACGTTGATAACGCTGCCGGTGATCTCGCTTGCCTCATCGGACGACAGGAACATAACGGTGTACGCCATATCGTCTACCGTCTGCGGACGGTGCAGCGAGCTGCCTGCCGAAGCCATGTAGTTCATTACGGATTCGTTGTCGTTGAACTGCTTTAAGGGACCGCCGATAGCTTCTCTGTACTTGAGAGCCGTACCGTCGGAATAGATGTTGGTATATACGAAGCCGGGGCATATCGTATTTACGTTTACGTTGTATGCGCCCATCTCGATGGAGAATGCCTGTGCGAAGCTTACCGTAGCGATCTTCGATGCGCTGTAAGGCATGGTGCGCGGAGTCGAGGTCCAGGATGCTATCGAGGACGTAAGTATTACCTTGCCGGCCTTCTTCTCTCTGAATATCGGCGCGAACGCGCGGCAAACCTTTACCATACCGAGAGTATTAACGGCGAACGTAGACTCCCAGTCGGAATCCGGTATGTTTTCAAGCGGCGGGCCCATTACCTTGGACGCTATGCCTGCGTTTGAGAAGAGAATGTCAACGGTGCCGAAGTCCTTTAAGATGGCTTCCTTAGCGGCGGCGATCTCGTCAACGTTCGTAACGTTCATCTTGTACGCCTTGACCTTGCCGGACGACAGAGCCTGGCACTTCTCGGCAGTTTTAGATACTTCATCAAAATTGAAGTCGCAAAGCGCAATGTCTGCGCCGGCCTTTGCAAACTGCAATGCGGTCCCGCGGCCTATACCGGTTGCCGAACCGGTGATAACAACTACCTTGCCTTTAAAATTCCAAGTAATGTTTCCCATGATATTTTTTCGCTCCTTTCGTTTGCTGTTATTTTATACAGCCTTATATGTCAAATATACCACATTTTTGTGGTATGTCAAATACTTTTTTGTGATAAATATTTATAACGATAAATTTTTTCAACGATGGCAGAGGGTATGCGCCCAAGAAGCCGAAACGTCGGATCGGTTGTATTCCGGATCGAGCTTCGTCAACGCTAAAAAAGCTGTGCTTAAGCGATTTTACAAATCATTTTTTGCCTTACCGCCTAGGCCAGCTTGGAAAAAAGACGTTCTTTCAAAACTTCATATCTCCGCAGTTTTTCCTCATTGGCAAAATGAGTCTCACGGAACTGTTCACAGCAATCGTCATAATTCAATACAACGTCGCCGAACTGTTCGCTCGTTAAGTCGAACACACGGCCGCAAACCTCGTTAAAGCAGTGAAAACTCCCGTCGTCCAGCTGAACACCGTAAACCTTGCCGCCGTAGATATCCTGCATAAGGAACGCCGTAATAGAGCATTGTCCGAGCGTTTTATTCTCCGGCGACCAGCTGCCGCGCATTCTCGGGGCACACGTTTCGGCGCACCATACGTCCGAGAGCAGATCGTAATAATCGCGCGGCGTTAAGCCGCGCTTGTCTTTCAGGTCGGCTGTATTTTGGCCGTAAAAACGATACTCTTTCTTAACACTCATAAAACCTCTCCTCCATCCCGATTCGACGGGATCCTATCTTCATAAATTTGAATACGTCAATCCGCCGGCGACGCCATGATGACGACAAAACGGTCAAGCGATCTGTCGTAAACGGTCAGGCAGAGCGCGCCCCCATGTTCGTTACCTTCTTCAAAGTATTCCGACCAGTCCGTCGTCCATCTGTAAACTTCAAGTCCATCCGCTCCTGCGGGAAATAAGACGGCGTTGATACGCTCGAAATCGTCGTCCGTATAGGGATTTCCGTACGTCGGACAAAGAAACGCTTTTCTATAATTCAGCCACTCGTCAGCGTTGGCCGAAGCAAACAGCGCTTTGCTTTTGAGCTTTCTGCACCTTGCGCGCCTAAGATCGTAAGACCATTCCCTGCCGTCGTCAAAAAGCCGGCGTACGGCGCAGCCCAATGCAAGGCGGTGCGAATCGACGCCGCGATACGGGAAAACGCCGTCTGTTTGCGCATACCGATCTGCAGCATTTATTAGGCAGTAATCGCAGACGACATCCGGATATTCTTCGATCAGCCGATAAAACGCATCGTCGGTATAAGTTTTTCCTGATGTCCTGTAACACTCCAGCGTTTCGCGCACAATGGCGCCGACCAGATCCTTCCGGCTGCCGGCCCCCGGCGGCGTAGCGACCATCGTATACCATTTTCCGGGATAGTCCCAGACCTCCTGAAAATAGGCGTCCGCCGGATATCTGTCAATGACATGATCGGCGTCCGGATAGACAGCTCTGACCTTCGCCAAAGCTTCCCTGTGGATCTCTTCCCGAAATTCCGCCGCATGTTTTAGATCCTGTTCACTGTACATATCTTATATCCTCATCGTTCTTCGTATTGCGTGTCTCTCCTGTAAAAAAGTATGCTGCCATATAAGCTTCGCTTGTTTTTTTCGACAGACCGGTATTTACTGCCGATCCAACACTCTGTTTGCAAAATCCTCAAACTTGTATCCTTTACCTTTGCGTTCGGTCTCCACCAAATTGAAAAAGCAGGAAGGGACCTCCCTCTGTTTAAGATTCTTTGCGATGCATGGATCACAGCCGCGATCGTGGTTCGACGGGTGAAAGGGGCACTTTAAGTCTCTGCACGTACAAAACGGACTCACATTATTCATTTGCAAGCCTCCTATCGGCAAATTTTGTGTTAAATATCCATAACGATAGTTTTATTCTTCCGCGTCGGCGCCCGCGGCGTAAATATACTCCGATATTTCAAATCCGAATACATCGAACACATATTTGAACTGTTCTTTAAGCATCTCCCTTTTGCCTTCGCGCTCCTTTTCTCCGCCGCTGAGGATAAGCACGCCGCGCGGCTTTTTTTTCGTCCTATCGCCAAGCACGAATTTTTTTATATAAAACGGCTGCATTCTGTCTATTGCGCATTTGAGCGGCGCAGGTGCAGAGTTGAAATATACCGGCGAGGCCAAAACAAATATGTCAGCTGAAACGATTTTTTCATATATGCTTTTTACAATATTAAAATCCGTTTTAACGCAGGATCCGTCTTTTCTGCATCCGCCGCAGTCCGTACACGGCGACAAAGAGATATCGTATGCGAAAACAATATCGTATTCGCTTATGCGTTCTTTTTTAAGAAAATCGTTCAAAAGTCGCACCGTATTTCCGTTTTTGTGCGGCGATCCGAATAGTACAAAACATCTCATAAAAACACCACCTTCGGCAAAAAACAATAAAATATGCTTTAAAATATGCTCTTATGAATTGAAACGTCTTTTTAATTATGATATCATGTTTGTTAAAGGAAATACAGTCGATCGGTTAAAACAAAGGCAGGTGCAAAACAAATGTTCATACGTCATCTTGTTGATTTCAATGATTTAAGCCTTGCAGAATGGGATATTCTTTTCGACACGGCGCGCGACATTATGGAAAACCCCTCTAAATACATGAAAAGCTGTGAGGGGCGCATAATGGCCACGCTTTTTTTTGAGCCCTCCACAAGGACGATGTTTTCCTTTCAGTCGGCCATGCTTCGTCTCGGCGGACAGATCATAGGCTTTTCCGAGCCGAAAAACTCCTCCGTTTCCAAGGGCGAAGTATTAAAGGACACGATAAAGGTCATATCGGGCTACGCCGATATAATAACGATACGCCATCCGCTCGAAGGCGCAGCCTTTGCGGCAGCTATGGAATGCGAAAACACCGCGCTCATAAATGCAGGCGACGGCGGTCATCTTCACCCCACTCAGACTTTGACAGACCTTACTACCATACGCATGGAAAAGGGACGCACAAACGACCTCACGATAGGCATGTGCGGCGACCTTATAAACGGGCGCACCGTACATTCGCTTATAAAAGCGATGTCTCATTTCAAGAATATCAAGTTCTACTTTATTTCACCCTCAAATCTTAAGGTCCCTCCCCGCCTGCTCTCAATGCTTGCAAGGAAAGGCTATGAGTACACGGAGACGGAAAGCCTGGAAGACGCCATACCTCATCTTGATATCCTTTATATGACGCGCATACAGCGTGAAAGGTTCACAAGCGAGGATGAATACAATAAATCAAAAGGCGTTTACATATTGAACCGCGAAAAGCTTGCCTCTGCCAAGTCGGACATGCTTGTTATGCACCCGCTTCCGCGGGTGGACGAGATATCTCACGACGTTGACGACGACGAACGCGCCGTATATTTCAAGCAGGCGCGCTACGGCATGTATATACGCATGGCGCTTATATATCACATGCTCAACTCTCCGACAGAAAACGTACGTCTGCCCGCGCTTATAGATACAGACGCGCGCTGCGACAACCCTCGCTGCATAACGAATCACGAGCATTATCTTCCGCCCATGTTCGCGCGCGTAAAAAGCCATCCGGACATACGTTACTGCCTGTACTGTGAAAAGCAATATAAAACTAAGTAGATCATTAAAATTAAACGGCGCGCATTGAAAAGCTTTATCTCACTTTTTCTGCGCGCCGTTTTATTCTCTTATCAGCCTGCCCTGGCGTCGTTATTATTCTCTGTCGTTTCCGAATCCTTTATTGCCATATTATTGTAATATACAAAACCACCGCCCATATTGGTAGTTTCAAGCCAGAGTCCAAGATCTATTTTCTTTAAAACGCCCTCGTCGGCAATTTCCACCGTAAGCATATCGAGATTTGAAATATATTTTGCTCCGGTTATCGTTACCCAGTGCCATGAATCAAGCCGTGTTTCCATTCCGCAGCCGAGATTAAGAAAAGCTATCGGAGTATCGTTTTGCAAAGCATCCTTTAAAAAGGCAAATACTACGGCCTTAGGCGGCCTTTTGTGCTTGCACTGAGGAACCTCGAGGCTTTTTCTGTCATCGTGCGATATGGCGTTTTCGCTCATATATCGCTCAAATCCCGTTGCGAACATTTCAACGGAGTCTACGCCTCGCTGCCCCGGAGTGATAAATCCCCACATTTCGTTCATAAGCTGCCTGAAGTCTTTTACGCTGTAAACGCCGCAGCCATGTTTTCTCATTTCGTACATCACGATGCATGAACCCGTAGTTGCACCGCAGCCGGCAAGCCTTTGAAGACGCGTAGTATACCATTCCTGATTTCCGCCGAAAAAGCGGGCGTTCCCCCACATATCTTTTATCATAAGAAGGTCGTAATTTATTTTTAGCTCATTCATAATATCATGCCCCGCAAATCATCGTAATGGCGCGTTCAAAGCGCGGCGTCGGGAATACTCGCTTTTCCTGCCGCCCCGCATACTCTTATAAGCGCGTCGGCGAGCGCTTCTTTATTATAATCGTCTCCGAGAAGCTCCTTCGCGGCTTTTCTCTTATACTCCGTATCAAACGGCTCGCACATAATTATCTCGGCCGCAAGCGTATGAAGATCGTCCTTAAAGCTGCCCGTATAATCACCTTTATCAAAGTCGTATTTGTATACAGCGCCTGAGGGCGCAAGCGTGAAATTGGTAAGAGACAGATCGCCCGCAGACGAGATCCCGCCGCCTTGAAAGTCTCTGCAGACCTTGTGAAAGCTTACGAGCCAATCCTTTAAAGCGGCCGCGCATAAGGAAAAATCCTCGCCCTTTTTCTCGCTTTCCGAAAGCTTTTCCGAAAGCGTGCCGCCGCGCAGATATTCTATCATCAGCGTATGCTCGTCTTTTGCCATGATTTTCGGCACCTTCACACCTTTTTCATAAAGGAACGAAAGCATCTTCGCCTCAAAATCAATATCGGGGGTCGTTTTAAGCATATATTCTATAAGCATGCAGTCCGGATTGAGCGCGCACGCCATATAGATCTCATTATGTCTTGAAGGATACGCCTCCTTGTGGCATTGTTCATAACCTTGATAAAGCAAAAAATCGTGCGGCGTCTGCATATGATCGCCCTCCTTAAAAGTTTATTGATTCTCCTCGAATAACTCCTTCATCGTTTCGCTTTCCTCAAAATATATGCCGCCGTCCTCATCCTCGTACATGAGAAGCCAGCAAATGTCGGAAAATTCGGGATTCTCCTGTGTAAATCTTAAAGCATCGTCCCCGCCCATTATTATGAATGAAGTTGACAAAATATCTGCTGTCATGCCATCATTGCATACAATGGCTGACGCTGACGCGCCGTTTATCGGGCATCCCGTATCGGGATCGAATATATGACAGTATCTTACGCCGTTCTCTTCAAAATAACGCTGATAATCGCCCGAGGATACTACGTATTGCGAGCTTACGGATACTTTTCCCGCTATGTCGGATGTATTTCGAGGATGCTGTATGCCTACTACCCATTTCGATCCGTCGGGCTTAGCGCCCAGCGCGCCTATGTTGCCGCCCGCGTCTATTATCGCGGACTTGACTCCCATGCTCTCAAGAACCGAAACCATAACGTCTGTCGCATATCCCTTTGATACGGCGCCGAGGTCCATTTTCATACCGGCTTTTTTTAAGTATACGGTATGCTCCGCTTCGTTTATTACAACATCGGAAAGGCGGCAAATATCGAGAGTTTCTTCTATCTCCTCATCGGACGGAACGCGATAATCCTGCGTGGAAAAGCCCCACAGATCAGACATTGCTCCCATTACTATATTCAACCTGCCGCCTGTGATCTCTCCGTAATGAAGCGCCGTCGTTATAAGATACCATACCTCATCCGAAACGTGAACGGGCGCGACTCCCGCGTTTTCATTTATCGCCCAGATTTCGCTTTCGGCCTTCTCGGAGTCCGTTTTCGGAAAGCGCGTAACACGGGCGGCGACGGCTTCAAATGCGCCTTCCGCAGCATCGAGTATAGCCTCTCCCTCCTCGTCGGATATGCCGCTCGTATCGAGTATTCTTATCACGACTACTGTATCCATTGAGTAGAATTCGCGCCGAAACTCCTTTTCGTCCGCCTTGGTACCTGAGCATCCCGAAAAAAACAAAAGCATCGTAAAAATGACCAGAATAAAACTTAAAGCACGCTTCATTTTGAAATTCCTTCCTGTTTACTAATACGAATTATACAAAACGCCGCAGGCTTTGTCAAATAGCAAAGCGCACATATGCACCTAACTATTGCGGCATACTGCTCAAAACTGTCATAAGATGCGAAAAGTTTTATGATCATGCTTAAAAAAGCCCGATTTTCTGCATGTATTTAATATATACAAAAATATTCTCTTTTTTTATTGAAATATGGTAAAGATTATATTATAATATTTAAGTGCTGTTATGAAATCGATGCTGACGGCGCATTCGGCCGCAAAATCATCTAACCATGCGGCCATAATTGAAAGGAGAGTAATTTATAATGAAACAATACCCGGTCGAAAAGCTTAGAAACGTAGCCGTTTTGGGACACGGCGGCGACGGAAAGTCGTCACTTATCGAACATATCCTTTTTCATACGAAGGCGATAGACAGACTGGGAAAGATTGCCGACGGCAACACGACTTCAGACTTTGACCCCGAGGAAATAAAGAGAACTATTTCAATATCGACCTCGATACTTCCCGTTGAGCATGACGGATATAAAATAAATTTTCTTGACACTCCCGGCTATTTTGACTTTGTAGGCGAAGTTGAAGAGGGCGTTCGCGTATCCGATGCCGCTCTTATCGTGCTCAGCGCAAAATCCGGCGTTGAAGTCGGCACCCGCAAGGCGTACAAGCTCGCCGTTAAAAATAATCTGCCCACTATGTTCATCATAAACAAAATGGACGAGGAAAACGCAGACTTCTACGCTTCGCTTGACAGTCTCAGAGAAAACTTCGGCGTTAAAGTATGCCCCATATCCATTCCGATAATAGAGAACGAAAAGTTCGTCGGCGTCGTTGACTGCATTCGCTTAAAGGCAAGACGTTTCGAGGGCGGCAAAGTCATCGACATAGATATCCCCGATTTCATGCAGGAGCGCATCGAGCCCGTACGCAATATGCTCATGGAGTCCGTTGCCGAATCGAGCGACGAACTTATGGAAAAATTCTTCGACGGCGAAGAGTTTACCGCAGATGAAATAGACAATGCTTTAAAGAACGGCGTAAAAGACGCTTCCATACTTCCCGTGCTCTGCTCTTCCGCAGTGACCGGTGGCGGTATCCCCAGTCTCCTTGCAAACATAAAGAGTTACTTCCCCTCCCCCGCAGAGGGCAAGGCGGAAATCGCTCTCAATATGAAGGACGAAGAAGTAGAAGTGCCCGCCGTAGCATCCGACCCGGCAAGCGCGCTCGTTTTCAAGACGGTTGCCGACCCGTTCGTAGGCAAGCTTTCCTACTTCAAGGTAATGAGCGGCTCTGTAAAGGCAAACTCCGAGCTTTATAATACGAGAGCCGGCGCAAGCGAAAAGATAGGCCGCATATTCTTTGTACGCGGCAAAAAGCAGGTAGAGACTACCGAGGTAGGCTTAGGCGACATCGGCGCCGTTACGAAGCTCGGTAAGACGGTGACCGGCGATACGCTCTGCGCTTCGTCGCGCCAGATAAAGTTCAAGGGCATCAACTTCCCGAAGCCGTCGCTTTCGCTTGCGATCGTTCCCAAGGCAAAGGGCGACGAGGAAAAGATAGCGTCCGGTCTTACAAGACTTTCGGAAGAAGATTCCACCTTCTCAACGTACAACAACCCCGAAACGCGCCAGCTCGTTATCTCCGGCGTCGGCGACGTTCAGCTTGACGTTATCATATCCAAGTTAAAGAGCAAATTCGGCGTTGAGGCCGAGCTTATAGAGCCCAGAGTTGCGTACCGCGAAACCATCCGCAAGTCCGCAGAAGCTGAAGGCAAACATAAGAAGCAGTCGGGCGGCGCAGGCCAGTTCGGCGTAGTTCAGATACGCTTTGAGCCTATCACCGACGGTTCGTCTGATTTCGAGTTTGTAAACGCCATAGTCGGCGGCGTTGTTCCGAAGGAATTTATCCCCGCTGTTGAAAAGGGTCTGCGCGAGAGCATGCAGCACGGCGTTCTTGCCGGATATCCGATGGTAGGCGTAAAGGCTACTCTGTTCGACGGTAAGTACCACCCCGTTGACAGTAAGGAAGTTGCATTCAAGTCAGCTGCAAGGCTTTCGTACAAGGCAGCCTGCGCACAGGCAAGCCCCGTGCTCTTAGAGCCCATAGGCAAGGTCGAGGTACATATCCCCGACGATTATATGGGCGACGTTATCGGCGACATGAACAAGCGCCGCGGCCAGATACTCGGCATGGATAAGGATGCCGACGGCATGAGCGTTGTAAGCGCGTATGTTCCAATGAGCGAGATGCACACTTACGCTATAGACCTTCGTTCTATGACTCGCGGCCAGGGCGACTTTACCATCGAATTCGACCGCTATGAGCAGGTTCCGGATTCGGCAGCTCAGAAGATAATCGCAGATGCAAAATTCGAGGACGAAGAAGAATAATCCTCCCTTTTAATAATAAACTAATAAACGGACGGCATCATTTCGACGCCGTCCGTTTTTATCAAAGCTTTTCTATTGCCTCCAAAAACTTGTCGGTCGTACCCCTCGGCCCTCTTACCGTGTTTATCCCGATGCTTTTAAGCCATCGGAAGCTGAATTTATCGGGCGGGTACTTTTTAAGAAGCTTTATTTTCATCACGTATCTCATTTTTACGTTCTTGTCGCTGTACTCATACGGTATCTGCGTCTTTGTCACGACGCATTTGTATCTTACTGCACAAGCGGGCGCTCCGACGTACATATATACGACGTCGCCTTTCTGTATGCCCTTCCCCTGTTTCCATATTATCTCCCGGCTTGACTCAAATGCGGAGTCTACATCATAAAAACGCGGATTTGCGGGGATTATCCAATTTGCCGTCCCTTCCGATATGCGGCGCTTGTTCTTCGCGCTCATGGCAAACTGTCTGCTTATATCAACGAGCGTCATGATCCGCTCGTCCGAAAGCGTTCCGTCGAGCAATACGCTTACCCAGCTTTTGTGGTTCATATGATATGCCGGATATATGCCCTCCGTGTTCAGAAGCTCACTGCTCATGGCTGGGTCTGTCTTTACATTCATTATTTCCACCGTTTCGCCGCCGTCGTCCCCGCCGTCTTTTTTCAGCTTATTCTTTTCCACTGTCATTATAAGCGCATACCATTTGCGGTTCTCGGGACAGCGAAATACGCCGTAATCCTCTGCCGTCTTGAATGGATAATCGGGACTTTCCGCGTACTTTTCATATATAAGTCCCGTAATTCGGTTAGCCTGCTCGGATATAAACGGCTTTTTTTCAAAACACGCGTCGGCTATCCTTTCAAGCGCATCTGCGTAAGCCAGACGCACCGCTCCGACGAACGCTCCCGTATGAAGCGGCGCGCGAATGGGCAGATATTCTTCATTAAGAGCCAAGTCAAATACTCTGCCCGTTATATTGCCCTCAATATCTACGAAAACATCGGCGCGGAACTCGCCGTCCATTATATCCGTGCTGTAAGTATATACGTCCCCATCCTTCGTAAAGCCGTATGAAACAAGCTTATCAAAATCGGCCCGCCGCTTATTAAAGACTTCGTTCTCAACGCTCGTATTATAAGCGTTGTCGTTTTCCGTACTCACTTTTTCTCACCCGCCGTCTCAGCCTCAAAAATCTTTACGTATTCGTCGATATCCGCCTTCGCCGTCTCAAGTATCGCATCGATGTTCGCACCCGTTATATCAAGCCCCTCGGCGCATATGCACTTAGTCTCGTTTATTCCGAAATACGATCTGCAAAGCGCGTCTATATATCCGAAGCCGAACGCATCGGGAAGCCCTCTGCCTCCCGCAGTCGTAACGTATACGAGCCGCCTTGCGCGGCATAGCCCGCGCAAAGCTCCGTCATCTTCGTAATCGAACGTAACGCCCGCCGCGCAGATGTTCTCGATATACGTTTTCATGATCGCGGGAAACGACAAATCCCAATACGGCGCTGCCATAACGATCACATCCGCCGCCGCAAATTCGACGGCATATTTCAATACACAATGCCCGAAGTCTTTCCTTAAAAGAGCGTTCTCACGCTCCCTAAGCCTTTTTTCGTCAAGCGGCGCGATGCTTTCGTCCGCAAGCCTTACGTGATCTACGCTCCCCCCGAGCTGTTTTATAAGGTGCAGCGCAAGCCGCCTCGTTCTCGACTCTTCTCTTACGCATGCGTCCGCAAACAGGATATGCATGAGACTTTCTCCTTAAATACAGTTTATTATATTTATTTTACCACGGCTGCGCGGCATTTTACAGACGCAGCCTCAAATTGAATATAAAAAACGGCGCCAAATCAGGCGCCGTTCGCTTTTCAAAATAATGCTACTCCGAAAGGAGCATGCGGTCGTTGTCGAGTATCTGACCCTTGACCTGCCTGTACTTTTCCAAAAGTCCTTCAACGGTCAGATTATCGCGTTCCTCGCCTGTAAGGTCGAGCACGATATTGCCGTCGTCCATCATAAGCGTCCTGTTGCCGAGATGAAGAGCGGATGCAATGTTATGCGTTATCATCAGCGTAGTTATATGCTTCTCTTTAACGACTTCTTTAGTTATCTCAAGCACCTTTTCGGCAGTAAGCGGGTCGAGCGCCGCCGTATGCTCGTCAAGCAGCAGTATCTTCGGCGTAACGATAACGGCCATAAGAAGCGTGACCGCCTGACGCTGTCCGCCGGAAAGCAGTCCCATGCTCGTTTTCATGCGGTCTTCAAGGCCCATGTTTAGGCGCGAAAGCGTCTCACGAAAAACTTCGCGGTCTTTTTTCGATATTGCAGGGCGTAAAAAACCTTTTTTGCTTGAGGAATAAGCGATCGCAAGATTCTGCTCTATCGTAAGGCTCGGCGCGGTGCCCATAAGCGGATTTTGGAATATGCGCCCCACGACGCGCGCGCGGTAAGTCTCGGGCTTGAACGTCATATCCTCGCCGTCTATATATATTTCTCCTTCGTCGCTTATAAAGACTCCGGCAATGGCGTTGAAAAGAGTTGTTTTTCCCGCTCCGTTCGAGCCGATTATCGTTGCGAAATCGTCGGGACGAAGCTCAAGCGAGAGCCCTTTCAGCGCGGCCTTTTCGTTTACCGTGCCGCGTTCGAAGGTCTTGTAAAGATTATTGATTTTGAGCACTTTTCTTCACTCTCCTTGCCTTGCTGTTGCTTGCGGCTATCGACTCACGTATAGGCCTGATGCTCAGCGCTATGACGATTATTACAACGGAGATAAGCTTTAAGAAATACGTCGGGAACAGATTTGTTTTTATGGCGACGGCGATGATTATACGGTACGCCACGCTGCCCGCTATCGCAGATATAAAGCCTATCCTTATGTTCTTCTTAATGCATATCGTTTCGCCTATTATAACAGACGCAAATCCCACGACTATCGTGCCGCTGCCTGCTGTAACGTCGGCATAGCCCATATACTGAGTGTACATGGCGCCCGAAAGCGAAACGCAGGCGTTTGCGATAGCAAGAGCTATCCATTTCATTTTGTCGGTGGATATGGACGTCGCGCGCACCATATCCTCGTTGTCGCCCGTAGCGCAGATGGAAAGTCCCGTCGGCGTTGAGAAGAAAAACTCAACGAGCATAACTACTATGGCGCAGATAACGACGGCTACCGATATTATCGAGGTATGCTTTGAAAGGGCGGTCGCGCCCTGAAAAAGCGTAAACAGCGTCTGCGAGCCCAATATCGAAATATTCGGACTTCCGTTATTCATTATGAGCAGATTTATCGAATACAATCCCGACATCGTCATGATACCGGCAAGAATTGGCGCGATCTTACATTTCGTCTGAAAAAACGCCGTCACTGAACCGGCTGCTGCTCCGGCAAGAACGGATATTATCAGCGCCAGAAACGGATGCCCCGCATTCGTTATCATAGCGCATACCGCCATGCCCAGCGTTATGCTGCCGTCAACGGTAAGATCGGGTATTTTCAGTATTCTGAAGGTTATGTAAACGCCCAGCACCATAAGCCCGTAAACAAGACCAAGCTCAATCGCGCCCAGCAGCTGATTTAACATGCTTACTTCCTCTTTCCTGTTTATCGCAAAATTACGATTTAAATACAAATAACGAGCGAAAATGGCGCAGAATGCGCCATTTTCGCCGTTTTTTAACTTAATTGATTATTAAAATACGTTCTGTGCCGTCCGCGCATTTTAGACGGCATGATATAAGCCAATCGCCTTGGATCACCTTAGTTGGTAGTTACGTAAGTTGCAACTTCAGCATAAGACTCCGGCAGAGTAATATTCAAAGCGTTCATAACGCCCTCGTTGATAACGAGAGTAAAGTCGCTGTACTGGCGGCAGGGCATACTCTCAAGCGGAGTGCCGTTATACCACTCTATGACCATCTCTGCGGTCATTTCGCCTACGGTGCCGTAATCAACGCCGTACGAGCAGAATGCGCCGCCCGTCGTCATAGCGTCAGCCGCGCCGTAAACGGGAATACCTGCGTCGGTAAGAGTCTGACCTAACTGATTGAAGTTCGACGCGATTATCGAGTCGAGCGTTACGTATACATATGCGGTCTCTGCGGGATCAATCGACTGTGCCTGGGTAATAGCGTCGGTAACGTCCGCATAGCCGATAACCTCATACGGGAAGCCGTTTTCTTCACAGAAAGCCTTTGCGGCGTTCATCGTGCACTCTGCATTGTTCTGGGAAGTATTGTACATTATAACTATCTTCTTGCCCTCTTCTATGGGGGTGATGTCGTTTGCAGTGCTGATTATAAGGTCAGCGGGGATGGTATTCGACGTACCGGTCGCAAGGATAGCCGGATCAACGGTGTTAAGATCGGGCATTATCTTTGAGTAAACGGGATCAACTACCGACATGAAGATTATCGGAGTCTCGCCGCCGCAGATACTTACGGCTGCCTGAGTAGGCGGAGTAAGCATAGGTACTACTACGTCATACTGATTGTCAACGAAGCCCTGGATTATGGTGCTCATCGTACCGGTATCGCCCGATGCGCTCTGGAAATCAACGATTATCTTGTCGGAAAGACCGGCGTCGTCGATCGTCTTTAAGAAAGAGTCGTGCATCTGCTGCGCGTCAGCCATATCAACAAGCTGTACAAAGCCTACTGTAATAACGTCTTTTGTATTGACGGTGCCTGTAGCTTCAGCGGTGGTTTCGCTCGATGTTTCAGCAGAGGTATCTTCCGAATTACCGTTGTTCGATGAAGAACAAGCGGCCAAACCGAAAGCCATTGCCAAAACGCAGAGCAATGCAATAAGTTTTTTCATTGTTTGCCTCCAAGTTTTTTATTTTTATACTATGCGTTTGCATAATATTAAGTATTGCATTTTTTTACATAAAAGTCAAGCTTGTTTTTCCCTTATTTTTTTATGTACAGATTTGATAATATAGTGTATAATTAAACATATGGAGGCGCATTAAAATGAAAAAAAACACCTATAGCGGTCTTGCCGCAATAAACATGTCCCCCGAAGTAAGCCGTAAGCTTATTGCTTACCAGTCGGGAGAAAACGGCTATACTATAAACTTCATGCAGGCAAAAAAAGGCGCGTCGGCTCCGCCGCACAGCCATCCGCATCTTCAGGCGGTATATATTTTGAGCGGAAGCGGCGTTTTCTTTTGCGGAGGCGAAGAAATACCTATGGAAAGCGGTGACATACTGCAGATAGGGCCGAATGTCGCGCATACGTGGAAAGAAGTCTTTGAGGAAACGAAATGGCTTGAATTCTTCACTCCCGAAAGAGAAGATTTTAAACCGGAATAATACTTATCTGTTTAAGAAACATGACCGCCGAAGATCGGCGGTCATGTTTCTTAACTTACTGTTATACTTTTCCCTCGATTTTTGCAATGGACTGCATAACTGAATCAAGCATAGCCTGATACTTTTCTTTCTTTGCGCGTTCTTCCTCAACTACAGCCGGCGGAGCTTTGGAAACGAATTTCTCATTTGAAAGCTTCCCGTCAACGCGCTTGAGTTCCGACAAAAGCTTCTGCTTTTCTCCTGTTAATCTCTCAAGCTCCTTTTTAAAGTCTATAAGATCTCCGAGCGGAATGAAGATCTTGGCGTCGCCCGTTACCACATTTACGGCGTCGTCGTCGGAATATCCCGCATTCTCGTCAATAACGGTTATATCTGACGCAAAGGCCAGCCTCTGAAGATAAGGCTTGCCGCTTTCGTAATGTGCCGTATTCTTTGTGAGTATCGTCATCTTGGCTTTGCGCGAGGGCACAACGTTCATCTCGGCGCGGATATTTCTTACCGCGCTTATTGCATCCATAACATCCTGCATATTGCGCTCATCTTCAGGGAAGCAAAGGCCTTCGTCATATACAGGGAATTTCGAAGTTATTATTACCTCTTCATCACGCGGCAGCGCTGAGAATATTTCCTCGGTAATAAACGGCATGAACGGATGCAAAAGCTTTAATATGTTCGTAAGCACATATAAAAGCACATACTGCGCCGACTCCTTTGTTTCCTTATTCTCATTAGAATCGTAAAGGCGCGGCTTTACAAGCTCTATATACCAGTCGCAGAAGCAGTCCCATGTAAAGTCGTATACCTTCTGCACGGCTACGCCCAGCTCGAACTTGTCCATATTTTCGGTCACTTCTTTTACGACCGTATTTAATCTTGAAAGTATCCACTTGTCCTCAAGCTGAAGCGTTTCGGGCAGCCTGCACTCGTCTACCTTCAGGTTCATAAGCACGAAGCGCGCCGCGTTCCAAAGCTTATTATTGAAGTTCGAGCTTGCCTCTACCCTGTCCATATAAAATCTCTGGTCGTTTCCCGGCGCATTGCCTGTTATAAGCGTAAGTCTCAATGCGTCTGCGCCGTATTTTGCTATTATCTCCAGCGGATCTATGCCGTTGCCTGCAGACTTGGACATCTTTTTGCCGTACTGGTCGCGTACAAGACCATGTATGAGAACAGTTGAGAACGGCGGTTTTCCCGTATGCTCAAGGCCGGAGAATATCATTCTCGCTACCCAGAAGAAAATTATATCGTATCCCGTTACGAGCACGCTCGTGGGGTAGAAGTATTTAAGCCTTTCGGTATCGTCCGGCCAGCCCAATGTCGAAAACGGCCAGAGCGCCGACGAGAACCACGTATCGAGTACGTCGGGGTCCTGTACGACCGTGCCGCCGCACTTCTCACATTTATCAACGTCTGTCTTTGATACGGTGACGTGACCGCATTCCTTGCAGTGGTACGCCGGTATGCGGTGTCCCCACCAGAGCTGACGCGAAATGCACCAGTCGTGTACGTTCTCCATCCAGTTTATATACGTCTTTGTAAATCGGTCGGGCACGAATTTTACTTCGCCGTCTTTTACGACCTTTATCGCGTCGCGCGCTAGCGGCTCCATTTTAACGAACCACTGCTTCGAGGTCATCGGCTCCACAACGGTGCCGCAGCGATAGCATGTGCCTACGTTATGCGAATGAGGTCTTATATCTACGAGAAGCCCCTCTGCCTTCAGATCGTTTACTATATTTTCACGCGCCGTAAATCTGTCCTGACCCTCGTATTTGCCGCCGTTCTTATTTATGCAGCCGTTCTCGTCCATAACGAGTATCTGTTCAAGGTCGTGTCTAAGTCCCACTTCAAAGTCGTTCGGGTCGTGGCAGGGCGTTATCTTTACGCAGCCCGTACCGAATTCGCGGTCAACGTATTCGTCGGCTATAATAGGTATCCTTCTGCCAACGAGAGGCAGTATGGCGTATTTGCCGACAAGGTCGGTGTAGCGCTCGTCCTCGGGATTTACAGCTATAGCCGTATCGCCAAGCATCGTTTCGGGGCGCGTTGTTGCGATCTCGATAAAATCGTCGCTGCCCTCAATGGGATACTTGATGTGCCAGAAGAAGCCGTCCTGCTCCTTGTGCTCGACCTCCGCGTCGGAAAGCGCAGTCGTGCATCTGGGGCACCAGTTTATTATGCGGTTGCCCTGATATATAAGACCCTTGTTATAAAGGTTTACAAATACCTCTTTTACTGCCCTCGAACAGCCCTCGTCCATCGTGAAGCGTTCGTTTTCATAATCGCACGAGGAGCCGAGCTTTTTAAGCTGGCTTATGATGCGGCTGCCGTATAAGTTCTTCCATTCCCATACTCGCGTGAGGAACTTCTCGCGTCCGAGGTCGTAGCGCGTTATATGCTCGTTCACTCTTAATGATTCCTCAACCTTTATCTGAGTTGCGATACCGGCGTGGTCGGTGCCGAGTATCCAGAGCGCGGCATATCCGCTCATGCGCTTATATCGCGTCAGAATATCCTGCATCGTTTCGTCAAGCGCGTGTCCCATATGGAGCTGTCCCGTGACGTTCGGAGGCGGTATAACTATCGAAAACGGCTTTTTTGACGTGTCAGGTTCCTGTGAAAAATACCCGCCTTTAAGCCACATATCGAATATTTTGTCTTCTATCGCACTCGGATCATATGATTTTGACAATTCTTTTCTCATAAATGCCTCCCTGTATTTTTAAGCAGACTGCCGATTTTTTTGAAAAGTCATTATATTTTATCTTATCACGAAGTTCATATTATTGCAACTTTTAATAATATAAAAACGCCTTCGATACGGAAAATCGAAAGCGTTTTTTCGCATATTGTGACGAATTATACGTAATTGCACTTTATCTTCATCGAATCGGGCGTCTTTTCGGGTACGGGTATGGCGCTGTGACCGAGAGCAACGGCGAACAAGGCGTTCATATCCTCGGATATGCCGAGAGACTTTTTAAGCTCTGCGTCAGCGTTTATCGCAGCTGCCGCGAACCATATCACGCAGCTTCCTATGCCGCCCTCGGCTGCCTGAAGCATCATGTTCTCGGCTATCGTACCGCCGTTTGCAAAGTTTATGCCCTTTATAGCCGATTCCTTGGACGATATAACAACGAGAGTCTTTGCACCGTAAAAATTAAACGGAGACTTCATCTCTTTTCCGAACACCTTCGACATTACAATGCTCGCGCCCGCGCCGATGCGCTTCAAAACGCCCGCGTCTCTTACAACGGTAAGCTGCATCGTCTCATAGCGTCCCATGCTCACGGGAGCGCAGTCGCCCGCAAGCAGTATAGTTTTAAGCTCTTCGTCCGATACGGGCTCTGATGTGAACTTTCTTACGGAGCTTCTTTTCGTTATCCCTTTGATTATTTCCATATAGCACCTCTGTCAGTAATATTTCTTATTGTTATATTATTATACTTTATATACTGCGTTCCCGCAAGCGAAAAAACTTAAAAATGTCTGTATAGAATCAGTCTTGCGCCTTTCCAAAAAATGCTTTATAATTTATAATATAAATACAGTTTAGGGAAAACTATATTTGCTTTAGGAGGCGAAAAAACATGGCATACTTGGGCGAAAATATAAAAAAGCTTGGCTTTGGGCTTATGAGGCTGCCCGTAAAAGAAGGCAGCAAGGAGATCGACGTCGAGCTTACGAAAAAGATGGCCGACGCTTTTTTGGAAGCGGGCTTTACTTACTTTGACACCGCATGGGCATATCCCGGAAGCGAAGACGCTTTCCGACAGGCCGTTGTAGAAAGATATCCGAGAGAAAGCTATACGATAGCGACGAAAAACGCGGCGTGGATAAACTGCAAAACGAGAGAGGACGCTATCGCTCAGTTCGAAACGTCCTTAAAGCAAACGGGCGCGGGATATTTCGATTTTTATCTGCTACATAATCTCGGCGAGGGGCGCACCCATTTCTTCGACGACTTCGACATGTGGACGTTCATTAAGGAGAAAAAGGCGGAAGGGGTTATAAAGCATATAGGCTTTTCCTTCCACTCTACGCCTGAGGAGTTAAGAGAGATACTTACGGCGCACCCCGAGGCTGAGTTCGTTCAGCTTCAGATAAATTACGGCGACTGGGAGAACCCTGCGATACAGTCGAGAGGCGTATACGAGGTGGCGCGAGAGTTTGACAAGCCCGTTGTAATAATGGAGCCCGTAAAGGGCGGTCTGCTTGCAAAGCCGCCGCAGTCCGTCATAGACGTCCTTAACGCCGCAGACCCAAATGCATCGCCCGCTTCGTGGGCGCTCCGATTTGCCGCCGACCTTCCGGGCGTTATTACCGTTCTGTCGGGCATGAGCAATATGGAGCAGATGGAGGACAACATAAATATGATGAAGGGCTTTTGCGGCCTGTCCGATACGGAGCGGCGCACGATAGAGAGAGCGCGCGAGGAACTTGCGAAAATACCGCTTATCCCCTGCACTACCTGCAATTACTGCGCTAAGGTCTGCCCTAAAAACATAGGCATATCCGGCTCGTTCACCGCGCTCAATATGTACACGCTGTACAAAAACCTTGAAACCGCGAAGATGCAGGAAGGGTGGCTTGTGCCCGGTCACGGCAAAAAGAAGGCCAAAGAGTGCGTAAAATGCGGAAAATGTGAAGATGTGTGTCCTCAGCACATAAAAATAAGAGACGAACTTGTCCGTGTGACCCAAACTTTCGGGTAAGATGCTTTTTACATGGTAAATATTAAGGCTTCTCATGGTTTTAATCCATGAGAAGCCTTTTTGTATTTATTATGCTCTTTTGGCAGAGAGCGCGTCGAAAACAGTATCTGATACGCTCTCTATCGGCGCCGGCTTTTCCTCTGTCAGCCATACGATGGCGGAATTATACAAAGCGCCTATGAACGTATAAAGCTTGTAGCGATCGGCTGAGTTGAACGGCATGTTCCCCGCTATGGATTCGTGAAATTGATTTAATTCGCAAAGGAGCATGGCGCCGTATCCCGATCTGTGAAGGTTTATGACGTATGAGCCGTATTTTTTAAAATATGCAAGACATCTTCTTATATGCTTCAGAGTATAAACGTCTGAAAGGTCATAGTCGGCGGTATCCCTGAAATCATCTAAAATATCCCTTACGAGCCTTACGAGCACATCCTCCTTTGAGCAATAATTCCTGTAGAACGAAACGCGCGCAACTCCCGCCCGCTTTATGATCTCAGTCACTGATATTTTGCTGAGATCTGCCTTTTTCATCAGCTCAAAAACGCTGTCCGTTATTGCTTTTTTTACGCGGAGATTTGCTTCTTTTCTTTTATCCATATAAAAAAGCCCTTCTTATCTGTTACAAAAACCGAAATACTGTTACACATAAGCATATTGCCGCTCAAAAACAAAGGTGGTACGATTTACCTGTATTATATTAAAACGCGAAAGCCGTGTCAAGAAAGGAGTTTTTAAATGGCAAAGGGAAAGAGCGTTGCCGAAAGTATTGCAAAGCTTATACGCGTGATAACCGTGCCTCCGTTTATGATAGCTCTTCTTTTGGCTTTTATCGGCGCAAACGACTTTTTCATGTCGCCGAAAGACTCCGCCGCAGCATGGTCAGGGCTTGTTGTCCTGCCTATCCTTTCGTATCCCATACACAGGATCATACCTGCTCTCTATAAAACAGGACGAAACGGCCAGCGAAAGCTTGCCTTTATATTCAGTCTTATCGGCTACAGCGGATGCTTTGTTTACAGCTTCTTTTCATCAGATCCAAATATCAAATTCCTGTTCGGAGTATACTTTGCAACGGCTGTCATTCTTACGCTGGTCAATAAGCTTCTTCATATACGCGCAAGCGGCCACAGTGCAAGCGCGGTATCCCCGTGTATCTTTAGCCTTATGTATTCTTACGTCGGCGCATTTGTCTTTTTTGCCGCTTTGTTTCTTTTAAGCGTATGGGCTTCGCTTTTCTTAAAGCGTCATAAGATTGCGGATATTGCGGCGGGACTTTGCTCCTTTTTCGCAGCCTTCGGTATCTCGATCTTGATAGAAACGCTTTATGTGAATTGAAAAATCGACTAAATGCATGATATGCCCCCTCTTTTAGAGACGGCGAAGAACAAACCGTCCTTAAAGCGGGGGCATATCATTTCAAAAAGTTTTTTTATCAGAATATTTCGCAGCCGTTTCTGCCTGCCTCTTTCACGCGGTACAGCGCCGTATCGGCGTCCTTAAAGATATCGCCTTTCGGGTTCTCTCTGTCGGAGAAAGCAACGCCCACGCTCAAAGATACGGGCGGTAAATCGTCGGTCGGATTTCTTAAAAGCTCGTTTGCACGCGCTATCTTGGAACGAACAAGCTCCCTCATGGTGCTGTCGGCACGCGTCATGATAACAACAAACTCATCTCCGCCGATACGACAGATAATATCGACCGAACGGAAACTATGCTTCAATACTTCGGCAACACGCTTTAACACCTTGTCGCCTATGTCGTGTCCGTATGTGTCGTTCACCGATTTAAAGTAATCCACATCAACGAGTATGAGCGCCATATGATCTACATCTACGCTTTCAAGCATCATTTCATATGCGCCGCGGTTAAAGAGTCCCGTCAGTCTGTCGTGCGACGCCTCATGACTGAGCTCTTCACGCGCCAATAAATTCTCTTTGAGTATAGCATTATATGTCCTCGTTACAAATTGAAGCTCCTCCGCTCCTGTAGGCGGCACTTCCTCCTGCTTTCTCATAAGCTCTACCATGCGCGTAAGCGGTATGCGTACCTGAATACTTACAAAGAGCACGATGAGAAGCACTATAAGAAGAAACAGTATCGTAAGCACGGTCTGTATATTGGTATACAGCATCATCTGTGCAGAAGCCTGCTCAAGTTCAAGGCTCGAAGTTCGTATAAGCTCCTGTGTGCAAAGACTTACGTTCTCACGTATTCGGTCCTTATAATGCATATATGTATTGTCAAAAACGAGCTTTTGAGCCTTTTCCCTCTGCTGCTGTGCGCTAAGCGCCATGTCCTCCTCGCTCAACACTACGCTTGATATCTCCTTTGGAATATCGGCCATATTATAATCGCCCGCCTCAAGCACAAGACGCATCGCAAGATATTCTCTGCCTACAAGCTCATTGGAAAGATCAAGCGCCAGCGCCAGACTTGAATACGCGCCGCTGTCGTTTCCTTTGAGCAGCGTTTCAAGGTCAGACAGCGCAAGGTCACGCCGCTTGGTTATCTCAACCTCCTCAAAGAAATCATCAAGGTATTCCATCTCACCCGTTACAACGAAGCAGCGCACTCTGTCTGTAAGATAATCGGAGCCCGACTCCATATTCGATGCGGCCAGCTGCGCCATTATGTATCTGTTGCTTGCCTGCTCCATTCGCTCATATCCGCGCGTTACCGATATGTCGGCAACAAAGAGCGCTACCGCCGCAAGAAATGCAAGTATAACGAAAAAGTAGCTGGTCGTTCTAAGCTGCCAGCCGTGGCGAACCTTTTCGTTTTTGGTTTTCGGCTCATTTTTGTCCTCTGTATCCTGCGAAGTCTCTTTTTCGGCCGGCGCGATCAAAGCCTCCTTGTTATCTTCTAAACGATCATTCTCCTGCTCGATTTCTTTTGCTCTTTTTGCATCTATTATGAACGATTCAAACTCTTCGGCGGGAAGCGGTTTTGAAAAATAGTATCCCTGAACGATGTCGCATCCCATATCTTTGAGCGCCTTTAGCTGATGTTCCGTTTCAACGCCTTCAGCAATAACCGGTACCTTTAGATAATCGGCAATATCTATTATCACCTCAAGCATACGCGTATCGCCGTTTTCGGAAAATGCGCTGCGTATAAACTGCATGTCAAGCTTTAAAGCGTCTATCGGCAGGCTTGAGATCATATTAAGAGACGAATATCCTGTACCGAAATCGTCCATTTCGATACGAAAGCCCAGTTTTCTGAGTCTGTTTACCGTCTGTACTATCTGTTCCGAATCCTGTGTGTAGGCCGATTCGGTTATTTCCAAAATAATATCGTCATAAGAAATACCGTTATCACGGATTATGCTTTGCATAGCAGGCACGAGATTTGAATCGTACATGTCTATGCGCGATACATTTACCGAGATCGGCACTGAATAACCGAGTCTTTCTTTCCATTCGCGCTGATACTTTGCCGATTCTCTCCAGACATACATATCAAGCTCCTGTATAAGCCCGTTATTCTCAAAAAGAGGAATAAAAACGCCGGGGCTTATCATACCCAGATCGGGATGCTGCCAGCGCACAAGCGCCTCGCAGCTTGAAAGCGCGGGCTCGTTCGGACGCACATCGAATTTCGGCTGGAAGTATACTTTAAACTGCTTTTGAGCTATGGCCTTTTTAAAGTCCTCAATGAGCTGTTCGTCATACAGCTCCTTTTTATGCATTGTACTGTTATATATGCCTATCGTTTTCATAAAACTGCCGCGCACCATGTCCGCCGCAATTTTAGCCCTGTCAAAGCGTCGTTCAACTTCAAGCGATTTATCAACGTTAGGATATACTCCCATTCTGAGACGGACTCGGTTGTTTGCCGAATCGTCACCCGTAAGTCCCACTGAAGCGTTTTCCAAAATCGTTTCGTAATTCTTACCGTGAGGGCAATATACCAAAAAAGTATCCGCCTCTCTGCGGCATACTATGCCGTCTATGTCATTGACCATTTCACGCAGTCTTTCACCGATGCGCCGCAGTATATCATCGCCGTATGATGTTCCGAAGCGCTCGTTGATCATATGAAAATGATTTACGTCCACGATCATGGCGTCCATATCGGTATTCTTATGATGCTGGTCAAATTGCTCCGCATAACGATAAAAATACTCGCGGTTATAAAGTCCCGTGAGCGGATCGCGTTCTGTATGGCTTATTATCTCACGATCCTCATAAAGCTCTATGGTGCGGTACACACGCGCAAGTATAACGTCGTGCGACGGATACGGTTTAGGGATAAAGTCCACGGCTCCAAGACTTAAGCTCTCCACTTCCGCCTGTTTATCAGACGTCGCCACAATTACCGGCAGCGACTTAAGATCAGGGTCGTCTTTTATTTGCTTTAACACCTCAATGCCCGACATGACGGGCATCATAAGGTCGAGCACCACAAGCGACAGCATATTCTTATGCTCGCGGCACTGCTTCATAGCCTGCTCGCCGTCTTCGGCATAGATTATTTCATAATCCGACTCAAGTATTTCTCTTAGAAGTTCACGGTTTATAATTTCATCGTCAACAACAAGTATAAGCCTTTTTCCGTTTGCGTAATGAAACCTCTCGTGACTTTTAAGCATTTTCTCACTTCCTTTATAAAAGCGTAATGTTTATCTTTACCTTATCCGAAGCAATTGCTTTCCTGTCAGATCACGGATTGCAGATAATATTAAATTGCGCTTTTAACAAACATATTCTTATATATTTTATCATAAAACACATTGAAAGAACAGACGAAATTCGATATTTTTAATAAAAGTGAGCTTGTATGGGATTTTTTTCTATTTGTTCTTATTTTCATTGATATTTCAACGATCGTATGCTATAATATTTTTGTAAAAAACTTTTTGCATTTTACAGCTGTTTTGTCAGGCTCTTTTTTTTAAAACTTTGGAGGTGCGTTATGCCTTTCGGCGTTATTACGGATATTACCGAAGCAAAGCTTCTTATCCTTTATATTTTTAAATACTGCGGTACTGCGCTTCCCAAAACGGCGCTTGACGATATTGTTAAAAGCGATGAGCTTATCGAGCATTTTACTTATTGCGAGGCTTTTTCGCAGCTTGTGGAGTCGGGACACGTTTTTAAGGTATCTGACAAGGATGTATATGACATAAATGCCGACGGCGAAGAGGCTATAAGCATGTTTACAAAGAACATACCTTTTTCGATACGCGAACGCGCGATAAAGGAGTCAACGCTTGTTCTTGCGCGTTTAAGCGAGGGCGAGCATATCATAGCCGAATACACGCCAAACAACGATGAGGCAGGCTCGTATACGGCCGTACTCAAGATAATCGGAGAAACGGAAACTCTCTTTGATCTAAGGCTCTGGCTTCCCAATAAGATGCAGTGCGATATAATAACGACGAACTTCAAAAAAGATCCCATCGGCATTTTTAAGGAATTATTAAAAATGGTTGCAAATTAAAAAATAAATACAGGAGGACAAAATGAAGGATTTCGACAAGGTAATAAAGCGGGTCACCGGAGGAAAGGGCGGAGAATCTTTCCTTATTTTGGGCAGCGAAAAAACTGCCGTTATCGACACGGGAGCCGCATACTGCGCGTCTGCTCTTATTGAAAATATCGAGCGCGAGCTCGGCGGTCGCACTCTCGACTATATATTTATAACTCATTCCCACTTTGACCACGTCGGCGCAGTGGCAAGCTTAAAAGCCCACTGGCCGGGCGTCAAAGTGCTCGGCGGTACTCACGCCGCAAACATACTTTCGCGCCCCAATGCAAGAAAGCTTATAAGACAGCTTGCCGAAGGCGCAAAGCAGCTTTTCGACCCCAAGGGAGAGTTCCCGCCCGTTGATTACGACAACGACCTTCTCGTATGCGATATCCCCTTAAAAGAGGGCGACAGAGTATCTTTGGGAGACATTACCGTGCGCGTACTTGATGCCCCCGGACATACGCGCTGCTCCGTTGCGTTTTATCTTGAGGAGCTCGATATAAACTTCATGAGCGAGTCTGTAGGCGTAGTTTTAAAGAGCGGAGATCACTTCCCCTCTTACGTTACGAGTTACAGCGACGCGATAGATACAATAGAAAAGTTCAGAAAATTAAATGCGCGCTATTTCGTTGTTCCCCATTCTACCGATATAATGGACCTCACCGAAATGCCCGGATTTTTTGATACGGCGGTAAGAGTGGCCGACGAGCTTAAAGACAAGATACTCAGATATCACGACAGCGGCATGGACAACGACGCCATAACCGATGCGATCGTCGATGAGGTGCAGCCTATCCTTCTTAAAAACAACCAGACGAGAGAGGCGTTTGCGCTCAATATGACGAACACGGTAAAGACGGTCGTCCGCGATTTTAGGCCCGAAGATGCGGCAAAGTAAATTTGCTAAAACAGCAGCCTGCGTATGAGGTACGTGCTCATACGCAGGCTTTTTTTATCGTTCGTCTCAAGACAGGCTGTTCCACGCTTCCAAAAGCGGAACGCCGCTTTCGGAATCAAGAAGGAATACCCTGTATTCATGAGATTCGGGCAGCACGAGCTTTCCTTCAGATGATATGGGAACATCGATCACTCTGCTTTCGGTCATAACGCCGTTTTCATCTTAAAGCCCTACGATAATGCTTGACGAAACGCCGTCCGGCAAAGCGATCTTATACGAAAGCGTCGTTCCCGCAAGAGAAATATCCGCCTCCGCGTCCTCGCACTCCGCAAAAGAGAAGTCGGAAAAATGTCGCAGCACAAAGGTTGCCGTTCTTTTTTCTCTGTCTATATAGGGATGTATCACCTCATACGAGCCGTCTGCATGGT
>JAFQZS010000021.1 GCA_017405765.1 Clostridia bacterium | reverse complement strand
CTCGGCAAGCGGCTTCAGCCTTTCGTAAAGCTGCTCCTTGTCGTAATCTGTGATATCGTAATCTTTGATTATCCCTCGCGCGATCTTTCGTATATCGCTCTCTTTAAGGCGAATCCCCTTCGTCCGTTTGAACTGCTCTTTAAGGCGCGCATTCTCTCGGGCAAGGCGTTCAAGCTCGCGTATGCGGCTGTCCTGCCCCTTGCGGGAGAGGGTGGATGTGTTCTCCCCAACAACATCTGAAAAAGGTGCTCCGGCTATATTGACATTCTTTCCCACATAAGATATACTGCCCATAGAACCGCTCCGTTGCAGTTCGATAGGCATTTGGAAGCCTATTGTCCTAAGCAACGGAATGGTTCTTTTTTTGTCGGCGTGAAGAATTTCGCTGTTTCGTATAAAGCTTACGGGGTCGTTTGTTTTTGTATAAGCGCTGACTACCTTTTGCATATCGTCTATAACAAAACCTTTTTCAACCGGGCGCAAATCCAAAACTGTCATTATAGGTTCGCCGTTTTGCGCTTTTATCGCTCCATACATTATCATGCGGGTATTCTGTCGGTTTCCCCGGCCCACGTTTCTACTTTTTAAAATCAGGACGGGATCATCCAGAACCTCCGGAATACGATTGATCTCCCTTAAAGTCATTTCCGAATGTTCCCGAAGGATTTGGATTATCTTTTTGCTCCTAATAAAGATGTCGTTTTCAATAGCCCCTAATCCCTGCAACACATCTCCCGTGCTTCCAAGGATAAATGTTTCGTCGTCCGGTCGTCCCTCTCTATTCCATGCCTCTATTTCTGCTGCAAAACCGCGATTCCTCGCGGACTGATCTTGTTCAATCTTTCCCCGCTTCCGGCTAAACTGTGCGCCCTCGACGCTGTTCACGGCGGCAAGGCGGCTTTCGTCGTCTCCCGCCTCATACTCTATCGTCCGCATTCCCGCGTCTTCCATGCGCGCCTTTAAATCTGCGTCAATGTTTGACGGCACGACTGCCGTAAGCACCTCGTCAAAGTTTACAACACGTTCCGGCTTCGCCTCGAATATGTTCACGGGCATTTCGGATATGTCAAATAAAAGCGCCTTTACATCCTGTGCGATATCGGTCGTTATCGGGTAGCGGTACTTCTCAAAAGTCTTGCGTATATCTGTAAGCGTATACTTTCCGCTGTCCGCCATCTCAGCCATGATCTCGCCGATAGAGCCGAATTCGATAAAATAGTTGTCAGTCTTCCCGTGCGCCTTTGAGTTATATATGTCCCGCATAATACCGGAAAGTCTCTCTGCTAGCGCGTCGTTTATCTGCTCGGCTTCTTCCTCGGTAAGGCGCTGTAAGCGTCCTTCCAGCTCGTGCATATGCTCCACGCTCTTAAAGCGCGTCGCCATTTCCGCGCGCAGCGTCTTTACACCGTTAAAGCCTGATGTGTTTTTCGTCTTGCCGCCGTTTTCGGCGCGCATCGCCTTAACGATATTGTCAAGCGTTATGGGATAATGCGTAACGGAGAAGCTGCGCCGGTTGCCGCTCGGAGTATAACGTTCCTTTTGATTATATATGCCGCTGCTTTTCTCAATGCCGCCGAACGTATCTTTAAGCCACTTTTCGTATGCCTTTTTGTCCGTAGCTTCTCTTATGCGTTCGCGCGTCGCTTCATAGTCGGTTTCCGTCTTTGTGGTTCTTTTGTCGGTCGAGAGAAAATCATAAAGTTTTTTTGCCAAAACAAACCGCGTAGTAGGGGTGTCTTGAACCTTTTTCATGCCCTGCTTTTCGCGGTACATATTTTCCATGAGCAATAAAGCTTCTGCATATGTGTCAAGCCATGCCTTTATGTGTTCCACAATGGTATTTGCACCCAATGTGTCTAAAAGCTTATGCGTTGCTTCTTCGCCCAAATCGTTTGCTATACGACCAAAATGTGCCCCGTCCTCTCCTTCGAGGCTTCTTATCGCCGTTTCCTTGGTTACAGGCTCTATCACTTTGCCCTGTGTATCCGCAAGAAACACCTTCATCATATCGGTATCGTCTTTGTGCCGCTCGATAGCCGCCGCTTCGCCGCCCACACGGTTAAGGTGGTCGTCGGCATAGTTGCCCCACGGATAAAGTGCATCCACAGTGTCACGCCCGAACCTCTTTTCAAGGTCGTAATACTTGCGCCTAAGCTCTGTCGCCTTATCCTCGTCGGCCTCATATTCCACCTGTGGGAACGTCGGCGTCCATGCGTCGGCGGAGTATACTGTATTGCGTTTGTTTGCCTTCGGGTCTATCGTCTCTCGGCGCATTACAAGCGATATCTCGCCGAAATTCGTATGCGGTATGCTCTTTTTCGTCACAGCGATAGACGGCATGGGGAACCCGCCGAGGTCAAGAGCTTTCTCTAATTTGTCGGAATATATATTGTGCAGCGCGACAAGATTTTTTGTATATTCGGGGCTGCGCTTCATAGAGAACTGTCCCTGTCCGCCCTTCCGCGAGAACTGCGGTTCGTTTGCATAGTTTAAGTCGTTCTCCTGCGCGAGAAGGTCATAAGCGCGCTGTGGGATAATGCCGTCCTCTGCCAACTCTTTCGCTATTCTTTCTCGCTCATCGTCGCCCACGTCAATTAACCTTGCCGTATCCTCGGTGTTGTCCAAAACGATTGCAGGCACCTCTATGCCTGCCTCCTTCGCCGCCGCTATGCGGTGCGAACCCGTGAGAGCAATGTGCCCCTCGTTCCCGTTATCAATAACGACCAAAGGTCGACCGTTCCAACCGCTTTTCTTAAACGCCGAAAGCAACTTCTCATACTTTGTTTTGTCGGTAACTCCGTTTACTGGTCGGATGAATGCCGGGTCAATGGTTTCCTCGAGCTCCTCTTGTGCCGTAGTGCCCTTCCGCGAGAACTGCCCGTTGACTTTTTCGCCACGCTGTGATACTTTATCTGTAGAGAGGGATACAGTGCTTCTGCGGACTTCCGGTGACGGATTCTCGGCTATCGCTGTATCCGTCTCTTTTTCTTTAATGGAAGTCGGTGTCATATCGATAATATCGTAAAGAAGCATTTGCCCGTTCTTTTTTGCGCCCACGAGTACATCGGCTGAATAGTCGTTGTTTCCAACGCTGATTAAGATTTTTCCTCTTGCAAAGTCAGAGATATCATCTTTTCGCTCATGCTTTAAAGCCTCATTGACCCAATCGGTGGCCGCTCTTAATATTTCATCCGCGTTATTCGTTGCTCTTAATTTGTCCTTTCTTATCTGAGGATCATTCTTTAAAAGCCAGCGCGTATATTTTGAAAAGGTCAACTCTCTCCTGCTGGCACTGTCAATCTTTATCTTATTTCTCGCTATTGTTATGTCGTTTTTAAACTTTTCCCGCAAGTTATTTTTTACGGTTGAAACCCATTCGCTACGGGGAACTCCCTTCAAAATATCTTCTTCTACGATAACGAAAGGAACATTGTCCTGTGTTCTGCT
>JAFQZS010000020.1 GCA_017405765.1 Clostridia bacterium | reverse complement strand
GCCTTTTCGCCATGAGGGCGCATTCTATTAGCTTCCTTCCCCACTGGTGTTCCGCGGCCGAGCCGCTCCAAGTCTTTGGTGCCCGTTGGTTGCGGGTGGCATTAAACAAGCTGCTTATTAGATAAAGCCCGCTTCCGGTGGGCGCACTCTCCCCGTAGGTCATTGCGAGGAGGGCGATAGCCCGACGTGGCAATCCGTACTCCTTCGCATATGCCCCCGCGAGGCAGGGAGTTTCGTTAGAACTGCGTTCTATAATTCCCATTCAATTATCCTTTTTCTTGCTTCAAAGCAAGAAGTAATTTTAGAACCAAGGTTCTAAGACTCCTGATCCCCTGCCGGGGGGCGTACTTTTGCAAACAAAAGTACCAAAATTTCCGAGAGACTGCCGCCTCTCGGACTCTTCGCTCCCTCGCTCCAACACCGCCTCTCGGCGGCGCCAGCCGCTCGGCGTTACACGGCGCGCTGTTATATCTTCGCCTTTCATTCAAAGGCTTAATATAAAGTATTACTTCGTGTCTTTTCGCCATGAGGGCGCATTCTATTAGCTTCCTTCCACACTGGTGTTCCGCGGCCGAGCCGCTCCATGTCTTTGGTGCCCGTTGGTTGCGGGCGACATTAAATAAGCAGGCGGTCTCCTTTGTCATCCTGAGCGAAGCGAAGGATCTTTCTGCAATAAGATTCTTCGTCGCTTCGCTCCTCGACAATGACACGGGGGGAAGCCCCCCGCGAAGCGTGCCACCCCACACGGCAGGACGCCTCTCCCTACAGGTCACCCGGAGGAGGGCGATAGCCCGACGCAGCGATCCGTCTCCCCATCCAAAAACGAAAGAAACGCCATACTCGGCGTTTCTTCCGTAAATATTCAGTATTCAATTCTTCGCCTCCCACAAGGCAGGGCGCGTCATATCTGAATTTTCAATCGATCTCAAATTCCATACATTCGCTCTTTGCCGTAAATCCGTCGGAATCAAGCCAAATGAGCTTCGCCGTACTGCCGCCGGTTACGTCTACAGAGTCCGGTGCGTTCATAACATCGGCGGAAATCATTTTGCCGCTTGCGTCGTAAACCGTTGCGAATACGGGAGACGACGCCGAAACGTCGCCGGATACGGCGAGGGCCGCGCCTGTTTTGTCAACAGCTATCAGTTCTCCCTTTTGGGGGTCGGCGCGGAAGGTCGGTGGGCTGCTGTCGTAGCGGATATCCGCGCTCTTTAAGCGGTCATTACTGCTTTCTATGGATATCTTATCCCATTGAGCTTCACTGCCGCCATAGTATACGTCGGAAAGGCTGTCGCACCGTCCGAATGCCCAATATCGTATACTTGTAACGCTTGCAGGTATCGTTACCGTCGTAAGACTGCTGCAGTCCAAAAACGCATCATGTTCGATGCTTGTCACGCCTTGTGCAATTGTCACCGCCGCAAGAGAGCTGCAATTTTTGAACGCGCTGTCGCCGATGCTCACAACTCCCGATGGGATATTCACGATCAGCAGGCTTTTGCATCCGTAAAACGCATCTTTACCTATAACCGTAACGCTCTCCGGTATCGTAACCGACGTAAGACCGCTGCAGCTTTTGAATGTCCCCTCATTTATTGTCATAACATTGCCGGGGATCGTCACCGTCTTAAGACTGCTGCAGCTTTTGAACGCATTTTTTCCTATACTTGTCACACTCTCGGGGATAGTAACCGATCCAAGGCTTTCACATCCCTGAAAAGCATTGTTGCCTATGCTCGTCACACTCGAAGGGATACTTACGGAAGTTAAACTGTAGCAGACTTCAAACGCGCAGTCTCCTATGGTCGTTACGCCTGAAGGTATCTCTGCCGATCCAAGGCTTCCGCAGCCATAGAACAGTCTGTCTGCTATATTCGTCACGCCCGAAGGTATCCTCGCCGACTTAAGGCTGCTGCAGTCCCGAAATGCTCCGTCGCCTATTATCGTGACACTATCGGGTATATCCGCATGTGTAAGGCTTTCGCAGCAGCGAAACGCCTCTTCGCCGATGCTTTCGACGCCCGGCGATATCGTCAACGATCTAAGGCCGCTGCATTCATAAAACGCCCCGCTGCCTATAACTGCCGCACTTGCAGGGATAGTCACCGATGTAAGACTGCTGCATCCGCGGAACGCATTTTTCCCTATGCTCGTCACACTTGAAGGTATCTCTGCCGACGTGACCGAGCTTAAACCATAGAATGCGTTTTGCGATATGTTCGTTACGCCGTCTTCTATAACGATCCTCTTTATTTGATCAGCAGAAATATACCATGGCTCTGTAGTCATATCCCCCGTGCCGCTTATCGTGAGCGTGCCGTCGCTGTCAAGCGTCCATGTCGCATTATCGCCGCACGCGCCGCTCTCCACTATATCCGCCGCGCCGCCCATCACGGGCAGCATGGCAAACGCCATACACAGCGCCAGCGCGAGGCATATCATCTTCCTTCTCATAAAACCCGACCTTCCTTGTTTGTTAGTTTAATGCAGGCAGAGAAATAAGCGGCGTTTTCCCGACTCCCTATCCTATGCATGAGTATAAAATCAATCTTTTTGCTTGTTTTTTTTGTTTATTTACAATTAAAGTATATCGGAATACTGTTCTGCGTGCAATATAAAACAATGAAAAAGTATGCCCTACTCTCTTAATATATCCCCCCAAAAGCCGATAGGGCGGGCACGAAAGTGCCCGCCCTTTCTAAAGCGAGGTCTGCCTTATAAAGACAGTTTTTATTTGCTGTAATCGTAGAAGCCCTTGCCGGTCTTTCTTCCGAGCTGGCCTGCGCGAACCATCTTGCGAAGGAGCGGATGAGCCGCATACTTCTGATCGCCCATCTCCTTATAGAGAACGTCGCAGACTGCAAGCACTACGTCGAGGCCTACGAGGTCGCCCAGTGCGAGCGGGCCCATCGGATGATTTGCGCCGAGCTTCATAGCGGTGTCGATATCCTCAACGGATGCGATGCCGTCGGCATAGATGCCTATCGCCTCGTTTACCATCGGAACGAGTATCCTGTTTACAACGAATGCGGGAGCTTCCTTTACCTGTACGGGGGTCTTGCCGAGCTCGGTCGCCATCTTCGTTACGAATTCATTGGTCTCGGGAGCGGTAAGCTGGCCGTTAATGATCTCAACGAGCTTCATAGCGCCAACGGGATTGAAGAAGTGCATGCCGACAACCTTCTCGGGGCGCTTCGTAGCGCTTGCGAGCAGCGTTATCGAAAGCGAAGACGTATTAGTTGCGAATATTACGTCGGGCTTGCAGATCTCGTCGAGCTGCTTGAAAATGTCGAGCTTTATGTCAACATTCTCGGCGATAGACTCAACGATAAAGTCTCTGTCCGCAAAGTCGGCAAGATCAGTGGTGTCCTTTATGCGAGCAATAGTCGCATCCATATGCTCCTGAGTGATCTTTTCCTTGGCAACAGCCTTGGACATAAGCTTGTTTATCGTCTTGTACGCGCCGTCAAGCGTTGACTGATGGCGGCTTCTCATCAAAACTTCGTGACCTGCCTCTGCAAATGCCTGAACTATGCCTGCGCCCATTGCGCCCGAACCGAGTACGCCAACTTTCATTGTATTTACCTCATTTCTTAATATTATTTATATTTTTTTATTATTTATTGATGAACGGATCCGGCTTGCGCTTTTCAATAAACGCCTTCATCGCGTTGCGCTGGTCCTGCGATCCGAATCCCTTGCCGGAGTTTTCAAGCTCTATCTCTATCGCCTTTTCCATAGGCTCGCTGATACCGTAGTTCACTGCCGCTTTTGCCGCTCTTACGCCTATCGGCGCCTTGGAAGCTATGCGGTTCGCAAGCTCCATAGCCTTGTCCATAAGCTCGTCCTGAGTATATACGGCGTTTACGAGACCTACTTTCAGCGCCTCGTCAGCCATAACGCGCTTGCCGGTGTAGAGCATCTCCTTGGCGATTCCCACGTTTATAAGACGCGGAAGTCTCTGAGTGCCGCCGAAGCTGGGGATTATGCCGAGTCCCGTTTCGGGGAGAGCGAACATTGCGTTGTCGCTCGCAATGCGGATATCGCACGCCAGTGCAAGCTCGCAGCCGCCGCCCAGAGCAAAGCCGTTTACTGCCGCTACTATGGGAATGGGGAAACGCTCTATCTTTAAGAACAGCTCGTTGCCCTTACGTCCGAACTTTACGCCTTCCTCGGTAGGCATATCGGCCATGGAGCCGATATCTGCGCCCGCAACGAAGGCCTTTTTGCCTGCGCCCGTGATAATGAGCGCGCGGATATTCTCAAGATCGACGCCCGCAAGAACAGCCTCAAGATCGTCGAGCACCTGATCGTTTATCGCATTTAACGCCTTCTCGCGCGACATGGTGATAATGCCCACGTGACCTTCAGTTTTATATTCTACAAAGCTCATTTTAATTCCTCCGATCAGCGAATTTTAAAAGCTTACATTTTCTCGATGACAACAGCCTCGCCCATGCCGCCGCCGATGCAGAGCGTTGCGATACCCTTCTCGCCTGCCTTGAGCTCGTGGATAAGCGTTACTAAGATACGGCATCCGGATGCGCCTATCGGATGGCCTATTGCTATTGCGCCGCCCTTGGGGTTGAGCTGCTCGTCCTTGATGCCGAGCTCGCGTCCTACCTGTACTGCCTGAGCCGCGAAAGCTTCGTTCGCCTCGATATACTTCATATCTTCCACCTTAAGGCCGCACTTATCCAAAGCTGCGCGTACCGACGGTATCGGACCGAGACCCATATAAGCCGGATCTACGCCCTTGGAGCCCGTAGCTATTATGCGGGCCTGCGGCTTTAAGCCGTGAGCCTTTACAAATTCTTCGCTGGCAACGATTATTGCAGCCGCGCCGTCGTTTATGCCCGATGCGTTTGCAGCCGTTACGGTGCCGTCCTTCTTGAATGCGGGCTTAAGGCCTGCTATCTTTTCTAAAGTGGTATTGCCCTTTACGTATTCGTCGGTGTCGAATACTATCGGGTCGCCCTTCTTCTGCGGAATGGTTATCGGAACTATCTCGTCTTTGAACGCGCCCGCTGCTATTGCAGCAGCCGCCTTCTTCTGAGAAGCTACCGCAAATTCATCCTGCATCTGTCTCGTAACGCCGTATTTCTCGGCTACGTTCTCGGCGGTGATGCCCATGTGATAGTTGTTGAAAACGTCCCACAGACCGTCGTTTATCATAACGTCTATAAGCTGCTGGTTGCCCATCTTAACGCCGGTGCGTATGCCCTTTACGGCATAAGGCGTATTGCTCATGCTCTCTGCGCCGCCTGCGATAACGCACTGGTTCTCGCCTGCAAGAATGGATCTGTACGCCAAAGTTACTGCGTGGAGCGCCGAACCGCACACCTTATTTATGGTCGTTGCCGGGATCTCAACGGGTACGCCTGCGCCGATAGCCATCTGACGGGCGGGGCTCTGTCCCTGAGCAGCCTGGAGCACGTTGCCCATTACTACCTCGTCAACATCGCCGGCCGACACGCCTGCTCTCTTTAAAGCTTCCTTTATTACCTCAGCGCCCATCTGACTTGCGGTAAGCTTTGCAAGCGAACCCGAAAAGCTGCCTACTGCCGTTCTGCATGCACCTAAAAGATATACGTTTTTCATAACTGTCACCTCTCGTAAATTATTTTTATATTAGTATTTAGCCTTGATTTTAAAGAACATCTCCTGTTCTAATTAAATATTAGCATTTTAATCATAGAATTGCAAGACCTTTCACGAATTTTAATGTAATTTTAACAAACATTGTTGATTTATTATCAAAGTTAAAGGCATTATTTTGTGAAAATTATAACTAATGAACAATCGAAAGCCTCACGCGGGCGATTTTTGCTCGAATATCCGCCTAAAAATTGACATAACGTTCCCCGTTTTTGTATAATATGGTCAATTAAGAGCAAAAGCTTTATAAAAAAAACGAAACGGAGATGTTTTAAATGATCTATGCTTTCGACGGCCGCTCCCCTGTTATCGAAGAGGGCGCATACGTAAGCGAAACCGCAATAGTGATAGGCGACGTTTTCATTGGCTCGGATTGTTACATCGGCCACGGCGCTGTGATACGCGGCGACTACGGCCGCGTTGAGATAGGCGAAGGCACGGCCGTTGAGGAAGGCGTCGTGATACACGCACCGCCCGGCAGAGTATGCAAAATAGGAAAGCGCGTGACCTTGGGACACGGCGCGATAATCCATTCAAGAGATATCGCCGACTTCGTGCTAATAGGCATGGGCGCGATAACGAGCTTAGGGACCGAGATCGGCGAATTTGCGATAATCGCCGAGGGCTCTGTCGTAAAGATGAAAGACAAGATACCGCCGCGCGTCATGGCGGCAGGCTCGCCCGCGCGCGTCATTCGTCCCGTAAGCGACCGCGAATTTGAATTTTGGAAAGAGGATAAACAGAACTATGTGGACCTTGCGCACAAGTATCTGAAGCTTGGTATGCAGCGCATAGGTTGATGATGCTTAAATTTGACATCTGCCCTTCCCTTTTTATATAATGAAGTCAAGATAACGTTCACGTTATGTACGTCATAATAAAAAACGGAATGGAGATGTTTAAAATGATGTATGCTTTTGACGGCCACTCCCCTGTTATCGAAGAGGGCGCATACGTAAGCGAAACGGCCATCGTCATCGGCGACGTCGTAGTGGGCAAAGGCGCGTACGTCGGACACGGCGTTATCCTTCGCGGCGACTACGGACGCATAGAGATAGGCCCCGAAACGGCAGTCGAGGAGGGCGTTATAGTTCACGCTCCGCCGAACGACGTGTGCAAAATAGGAAAGCGCGTCACGCTGGGACACGGCGCTATAATCCACTCAAAGGAGATAAAGGATTTCGTCGTTATCGGCATGGGCGCAGTAACGAGCCTCGGCACGGTCATAGGCGAATATTCGATAGTCGCAGAAGGCGCAGTAGTAAAGATGAACGCACAGATACCGCCGAAAGTAGTCGTTGCGGGCTCGCCCGCAAAAGAGGTGCGCCCAGTATTGGAGCGCGACACGAAGCTCTGGTCGATGGGCAAGCAGCTTTACGTCGATCTCGCGCAGAAGTATCTTAAAATAGGTATGCAGCGCATAGATTGAGAATAAAAGTTAAAACGGCGCGGCCTTTTTTCGGGCCGCGCCGTTTTTTGCGGGGCCGCGGTCCCAATACGCCTTTTCGCCTCTCGCGGCGCAGCAGGTCTCCCCCTTGTCATCCCAGCGCGCTCCCCTTTTGTCATCCTGAGCGCCCCCTTGTCATCCTGAGCGCCCCCCTTTTGTCATCCTGAGCTCCCCCTTTGTCATCCTGAGCGAAGCGAAGGATCTTTCTGCAATAAGATTCTTCGTCGCTTAGCTCCTCGACAATGACAGTGGGGGAAGCCCCCCCGCGAGGCAGGGGGCTTATTTAGAACTGTGTTCTATGATTCCTTTTCAAGTTTGCTTTTTCTTGCTTAAAAGCAAGGGAAATTTTTTAGAACCAAGGTTCTAATACTCCTTTTCGCCTGCGCGGCGGGCGATTCTTTTTACAGGCGGATTATCATATCAAGTGCAACAGTGAAAAAAAAGACAACTCATGAGAAATCCGATAT
>JAFQZS010000019.1 GCA_017405765.1 Clostridia bacterium | reverse complement strand
GATAACGCACCATTTCGAGAAAAGCGCACCGAAAGCTTACGAGAAGTTCAAAGCGGCCGTTTTTGCATACCGCGAGTACACCGAAAGCGAAACAAAGAAGTATATGCGCGAATACGGGCTGGACAAATCGAGTGCGGAACACGAGATAATAGCCGACTTTGCGCAGGAGCTTTTACGGGACGACAGCGCACGCAAGATAAAAGCCCTTATACGCGCGTCGAGAAGCGGCGCGAACGGCTTCTACGGCGCGATGCATAGGGTATTCGATAAGATACGCGGCACGAAAGACAGCACTCTCGGCGAATACGACGCACAGATGAAGGAGATAACCGACCTTTGGAAAGCCTGCCTCAGAGAAGCAAACGAGAACAGAGGCAAGGCAGAGGCGGACGGCGAGGTGCAGATGTCGCGGAAGGAATCGCAACAGGAAACTGCACTTGAAGAAGATATTGATCTGGCGTTCATCCGTCCGCTCAATGAAGTTAAAGACCAAAAGAAATTTAATAAGTTGCTTTCGGCGTTTAAGAAAAGCGGTTGGAACGGTCGGCCTTTGGTCGTTATAGATAACGGGAACGAAGGACACATTGCCCTTACGGGATCGCACCGCATAGCGGCGGCGAAGGAGGCAGGCATAGAGGTGCCTGCAATCGTTTTGGACAATACCGAGGATACGGCAAGGTTAATTGACGTGGACGACGATGAGCGAGAAAGAATAGCGAAAGAGTTGGCAGAGGACGGCATTATCCCACAGCGCGCTTATGACCTTCTCGCGCAGGAGAACGACTTAAACTATGCAAACGAACCGCAGTTCTCGCGGAAGACGAACGCGGCGCAGGCGGAGATAACGGCGCGGTACCAGCAAACTGTTTCGGATATACTGAGCGGGAAGAAGACCGTAACCGATGCCGTTCTTATGGGATATACGCCCGATATATATCAAGCGTTAGGTGTGCCGAGTCTGCCGTTTGTAATCGGTCCGGGGCATATTTATTCCATTGCAAAAACAGAAGCAGAAGCCAAAACCGACGGCAAGTATAATAAGCGCACTCATTATCACGGGTTAGGTGATGACGCTGTTAAGAATTTATACGAGGCAGCACAAAATCCGATAGCAGTAATTGCGGCAAAAGACGTTGATGCAAAAGCTACGCCTATGAGAAGTACACATAGCGTTGTAGCGATAATAGACGTTGGCACTGCAAACAAAAGCAGGCTTGTACCAATAGAAATTACTGCCGAAAGACATATGGGAAATGATATGCTCGACGTTAATGTAGTATCAAGTGTTTACGACCGAAATGTTGAAAACCTTTTAGCGGAGGCGGTAGCACAGGAAAACACAGGCGAAATCGGGGTATACTACATAAAAAAAGAAGCCGTTCCTCTGGTAAGTGCCCGGGTACAATTCCCGGAACATCTTCACAAAGCAATAGCTTCTGATGGTATTGTACACCTTGTCCCCGAAAAAGTCAATATGCGAATTGAAAATCAAACGCAGAGCCGACAGTTCAAGCGTTGGTTTGGCGACTGGCAGAACGATCCCAAAAACGCAAGCAAGGTGGTCAACGAGGACGGAACGCCGAAGGTGGTGTATCACGGGACGAACGAAAACTTTACCGTTTTCGACGCAAGCAAAGGCCGTGCGAACATGGACATTCAGGGAATGTTCTTCAGCCCGTGGGAGATTGAGGCGGGCGGATACGGCGAGAACGTGAGAGCGTTTTATCTGAACATCAGAAAACCCGCGAGCGAGGCTGCCGCATATAAGGCGCTGAATGCACACAAGGGCGAGAACGGCGCAGGGATCAAGGCCAGAGAAGACCTTATAAAGCAAAAGTATGACGGCGTGAACAATTCAGATGAGGAGTACATCGCTTTCTATCCCGAACAAATCAAGTCTGCGACTGACAACATCGGCACGTTCGACCAAAGCAATCCCGATATACGCTATTCCCGCAAGGGGCAGGACAGCCGCATACGCGAGCTTGAACGCCTTGCCCGCGAGAACGCGCGGCTCAAAGAGCAGTTCAAACGGACGAAGGGGATTCGCCTTAAAGAGAGCGATATACGAAAGATCGCGCGAGGGATAATCAAAGATTACGATATCACAGATTACGACAAGGAGCAGCTTTACGAAAGGCTGAAGCCGCTTGCCGAG
>JAFQZS010000018.1 GCA_017405765.1 Clostridia bacterium | reverse complement strand
ATTCTCTTTCTTCTATGTTAAAATGATGGTAGCAGCTCATGGGTTATCCTCCTTTTGGTTTGTTTGGTCACTCACCATTATATCGGATTTCTCATGAGTTGTCTTTTTTTTCACTGTTGCACTTGATATGATAATCCGCCTTTCATAAAAACCTCTCTTTCTTGTCGTAACCTGCCTGCGAAGGCTTATCAAAGCTCGGGCATGACCTCTTTCAATACGTCTTCAAGCGGCCTTTCGCCCATCTTCACGGCCTTTTCGTCGGGCGCGGTGCGCGCACGGGCCGTATCTGCGCCGTCGTCTATCATAAGAAGGTCTCCGCCGGGCGAAACTACTTTTATAATATAATTCAGATCGTCGAACCAGTCGAAAAGGAGTATCGGCTTTCCCTCGCCCGTGCGCATAAGGCGCACGAAGTCGCGCATCTTTTCGGGGATCGCCGCCTTATTCTCACCGCGGTATATATAACCGCCGAAGAAACAGCCCGTTTCGATGAACGGGTCGAGAAAAGCGTCGGAGGAAAGGTAGTCCATCGTGTCCTCGTCGTAATCGGCGTGAAAGCCGAACATAAGACGCGCCTCATGCAGCTTTCGAAACGCGGCGCAGGCTTCGTCTTCGCAGCCCTTCGCGGCTTTTACTGAGATTATCACATTGTTCACGCCCTGCGCCATCAAAAGAAAATCGTCCGTTACGAGCTGCGGCTCGATCAGCATGAAAAAGCTGCATATCGCGTATTCTCCGGCCAGCGTGAAAACGTCGCGGGCACGCTGCATATCCGAGTTTACATAAAACGCATGAGTATATACGCCGAGCTCCATTCCCTGGGCGATAACGCCGCCTGTTCGTTTGAGCGCGCCGGCTTTCCCGGGACCGTCGCCCGGCATATGGAAAACGAGCGGCGGGATGTGAACGCCGAGCAGCGGCTCGTTCTTTCTTATGGTATTTACACCGTATGTGAAGCTCGAGCAGCCGAGATTTGTCCCGAGCGACTTTATGATATCAGTGTCGATATTGTCGAGCATATCGCTTACGAGCTTATAGAAGGGATTCTGCGGGTCCTGTATCGTGGACTGCATTCTTAAAAAAAAGCGCTTTTGATTCTTGCCCTTGGCAAAATAAACGCCCAGATCTATGAAATTTCGTATGCTGCGGTGCGTGTCGCTCTGTATATCGACGATAGTTTTGTTTATGAGCACGTCTATCGTGGAGCGGAGCATCTTATGCTGCAGATCCATGAAAAGCATCCTCCTTTAAGGATATATAGTTTATAATATTAAAAATCATATGTTGTGTCAACATAAATCGGCGTGTCATTTTTTTGACAAAACGCGGATTTGTATAGTTTTTAGACAAAAGTCTTTCTTGTCTAATTACTTTTTTAAATGGGTTTGATATATTTAAGACAAATATAAAAAATAGAATAGCATAAGTATGCTTAATTTAACGGAGGACAACATATTATGGCAAACAGGAATTTCTTTGAGTCGCTTCAGGCTTTTGGTATCAACAGAGTGTTGGATTACTTTGATTCCAATCCCGAAGAAAACATGCACAAGATATTGAAATGGGTAGAAGTCGTAGGTAAGGGCGGCGATATCGAAAAGCAGCTCAAAATGTTCAAAAAGATCGTAAACGATCCCAGCTCCAACTGGTATCAGCTTATTTTGGACTTCTGGAGCGACAGAATACATCCCGAAGTAAGACGCAAGTTCTTTGAAAACTTCATTATCCACGCGACCGCGATAGGTACGCAGCGTCAGAAGAAGGCTATGGCCGAGCACGACTGCAATATCCCGTGGGCAATTCTTATGGACCCCACCTCCGCGTGCAACTTAAAGTGCACCGGCTGCTGGGCTGCCGAATACGGACACACCATGTCCATGAGCTACGAGACGCTCGACAGCATAGTTGAGCAGGGCAAGGAGCTTGGCACCTTCATGTACATCTTCTCCGGCGGCGAGCCGCTCACGAGAAAGAAGGATATACTCCGTCTTTGCGAGAAGCATAACGAGTGCATGTTCCTTTCGTTCACCAACGGCACGCTCATCGACGAGGATTTCTGCAACGAGATGCTGAGAGTCAAGAACTTTATCCCCGCTATAAGCGTCGAGGGCTTTGAGGAAGCTACCGACAGCCGCCGCGGCAAGGGCACGTTCCAGGCCGTATCGCGCGCAATGGATCTCTTAAAGGAAAAGCAGCTTCCCTTCGGCGTATCGTGCTGCTACACGAGATACAACACCGACGTTATCGGTTCTGAGGAATATTACGACTGGATGATAGACAAGGGCGCTATGTTCTGCTGGTTCTTCACTTATATGCCCGTAGGCGCAGATGCAAGCATTGACCTTATAGCAACTCCCGAGCAGCGTGAGTATATGTTCCACCGCGTACGCGAGTTCAGAAACACGAAGAAGCTCTTCACACTCGACTTCTGGAACGACGGTCAGTACATCAAGGGCTGCATCGCAGGCGGACGTTACTATCTGCATATTAATGCGAACGGCGATATCGAGCCCTGCGCGTTCATTCACTACTCCGACACTAATATACACGAGCACACGCTGCTCGAGGCTTATAAGAACCCGCTCTTTATGCAGTATCGTCAGGGACAGCCGTTCAACGAGAACCATCACCGTCCCTGCCCGATGTTTGACAATCCGACCGAGCTCGAGCGTATGGTAAAGGCTTCCGGCGCGCATTCGACCGAGGCTCTGCATCCGGAGGACGTATCCGACCTGTGTGCAAAGTGCAAGAAGCCTGCAGAGCTGTGGGCTCCCGTTGCGGACAGACTTTGGCAGAAGACTCTTGAGGAATATGCGGCTATGGACGCCAATGACGCTATGCGTCCGAATCCGAGAGAAAGATAATTTAATAAATACATTAAACACGGCCCAATTTAAGTGTGCCGTAAAAGTCAGATATAGTTTTAAATCAGACAGACCGAAAGAGTCTGGCGCTTGTGCTTGGCAGGCGTCAGACTCTTTTATTATATTTTGATACCGCAGTTATTGCAGCAATCTTAAGAAGGTTGACGAACTAAGCTTAAATGCTTTAAAGATTCAGAATAATACGCGTAAATAACTGTTTTGAACAGAGGATCGTTCTTAGCGCGGCGCCCGTTTTACTTCATTAAAACCCAAGGTAAATTCTCAAAAGCAAATTTTTTCAGGGTCAGCAACTTATCTGCATTTTGCCGCACTATATCGCATGTCGAAATTTGCGGCGAAAAGAGCTTGCAAAATATGGAATTATATGGAACAATATAATTGTAAGGCAAATATGCTCGTTTTCGGAGGAAAAGATATGCTCAAATTTTCAAAAGCTGTGCAAAAAGAGAAGAAAAAGCGCATATGTGAGATCGATGTGAATATGATACACCCTAATCCGGATCAGCCGCGCCGCAATTTTGACAGAAAATCTCTCATCGAGCTTGCGCACAGCATACGTATGCACGGCGTTATACAGCCGCTCTGTGTACGCCGCGTTTCGCCTGTTAAGTATGAGCTCATCGCCGGCGAGCGCAGGCTTCAGGCAGCGCGTCTTGCCCAGCTTGAGCGCGTTCCCTGCATCGTAAAGGAGATCGACAGCGAGGAAAGCGCGATAATCTCGCTCGTTGAAAACATACAGCGTCAGGATCTCTCATTTTTTGAAGAGGCGCAGGCGATAGACAAGCTTATGAAACGCTACCGCCTTACACAGGAGCAGGCGGCGGCCAGAATAGGACGAAAACAATCGACAGTTGCAAACAAGCTGCGCCTGCTTCGTCTTTCGCCGGAGATAAAAGATAGAATTGCGGAGCACGGCCTAAGCGAGCGTCATGCGCGGGCACTTTTAAGACTTCCGGATGAGGCTGCTAGGCTTACCGTTTTGGCTGCGGTTATTGAGCGCAGCCTTTCGGCGGCTCAGACTGAGGCACTTATAAATCAGCGCCTCAGCGTTTCATTGCACAAAGAGAAGCAGCCGTCTAAAAAGCCTGTAGGACTCTACCGTGACGCGCGCATTTTTGTGAATACGATAAACGGAGCACTTGACGCGATCGAACGCTCCGGGATGCTTATCTCTTCCGAAAAAAGCGAAGATGACGATATGATAGAATATGTCATTCGCATGAAGAAACGTCTGCGCTGATGTTTCACGTGAAACATCTCTCATGCAACATACTTTACCATTTATCCGCCCGGTGCGAGTGCGCGCCGGGCGTTTCACGTGAAACATACGACTTTAGGCAAAAAGCTTGAATAATGGGGCAAATGTGCTATAATATTCGCGTAAAGTCTGCACAAGGCAGCCTTTCGGCGCGCACGCGCCGGCCATACTCGCGCATGGCACGCATTATTGAATCACGGCGCAAAAATGCCCTTGCAAGCAAGCGTTTTTGCTTGAGGTATAATATTCGCGTAAAGTCTGCACAAGGCAGCCTTTCGGCGCGTACGCGCCGGCCATACTCACGCATGGCACGCATTATTGAATCACGGCGCAAAAATGCCCTTGCAAGCAAGCGTTTTTGCTTGAGGTATAATATTCGCGTAAAGTCTGCACAAGGCAGCCTTTCGGCGCGCACGCGCCGGCCATACTCACGCATGGCACGCTTTATTGAATCACGGCGCAAAAATACCCTTGCAAGCAAGCGCTTTTGCTTGAGGTATAATATCCGCGTAAAGAGGGGGGCGAAAATGAGCAGGATCATAGCCATTGCCAATCAGAAGGGCGGCGTAGGCAAGACGACGACGGCTGTAAACCTTGCAGCGGGACTTGCCGGACAAAAAAAGAAAACGCTGCTCATAGATATGGACCCGCAGGGCAACGCCACGCGCGGCGTCGGAGTGGACAAGCGTACGCTGGAGCGATCGATGTACGATGTTGTTGCGGACGGCATACCGATAAGTGAAGTAATATGCAAAACAGCGTCGAGCGATTTGTTTGCCGCCGGGGCGACGATGGATCTGGCCGGAGCCGAGATAGAGCTTGTGAGTCGTGAGAAGCGCGAATTTATCTTAAAAGATTCACTTTCGGAAGTGCGCGGCGATTATGACTATATTATAATAGACTGCCCGCCTTCGCTAGGGCTGCTTACCTTGAATTGTCTTATTGCCAGCGACAGCGTGCTCATACCGATACAGTGCGAATTCTATGCACTTGAGGGATTGGCGCATCTTACAAATACGATAGCACGCGTAAAGCGGGCGCTGAACCCAGAGCTTGCGCTTGAAGGGATACTGCTGACCATGTATGACGGCCGCACTAACCTTACAATACAGGTCACCGACGAGGTAAAGCGCCTTTTCAAGACGAAGGTATATAAAACTGTGATACCGCGCAATGTGCGGCTGAGCGAAGCGCCGAGTCACGGCATGTCGATATTTCAATACGACAGGACTTCGAAAGGCGCATATGCATACGCAGAGCTTGCGCGTGAGGTAATAAGGAAAAATGAAGGCGGTGACATGAAATGAGTAGGAAAAAAAGCGGTTTAGGCGGATTTGACTCGTTGTTCGGCGATTCGGTACAGGCTGAATTCATAGAGAGCATGGTAAACGAAAAAAGCCGCGCCGACACGCCGAAAAAGCTGCCGCTTTCACAGATCGAGCCGAATCCCAAGCAGGCGCGCAAGACGTTTGAGAGGGAAAGCTTAGAGGAGCTTGCTTCTTCGATAGCGCAGCACGGGGTGATCACGCCGCTCATCGTACGTCCTTCGGGAGATTCTTATATGATCATTGCAGGCGAACGTAGATGGCGCGCGGCGCGCATGGCAGGCGTCGGCGAGGTGCCCGTTATAGTGCTCGACGTTGACGATGCAAAGGCGGCCGAGCTGTCGCTCATAGAAAATCTGCAGCGCGAGGACTTAAATCCCATAGAAGAGGCTGAAGGATACCTCACGCTGTCGCGCGAATACGGGCTTACGCAGGAGGAAACTGCGCGGGCCGTGGGGAAATCGCGTCCCGCAGTTGCAAACGCGCTGAGGCTTCTGTCGATGCCCGATGACGTCGTTGAGGCGGTGCGAGAGGGTCAGCTTACGGCGGGACACGCAAAGGCGATCGCGGCGCTCGGAGACGGCGCAAGCGCAGCGGCAAAGCGGATAATAAAAGAAGAATTGAGCGTAAGACAGACAGAAAAGCTTGTACGCGCGATGCAGGAGCCGAAAAAGGAGCCGGAGCATAAATCGGACGTTAGGCTGTATCTTGAACAGACGGAACGTGAGATCTCACAGACGCTGGGGAGGCGCGTTAAGATAACGCATAAGGGCAAGCGTGGTCATATAACGCTGGAATATTACGATAACGAAGATCTTGAAGGACTTATATCGTATTTTTTAAATAAAAATCTTTAATATAAAATAAGGGAGTGTCTGAAATGCTGGACATAAAAGTTTTTCGTGAGGATATCGACAGAGTGAAGGCTGCGCTCAAAGTGCGCGGCAAGGAATTTGACGTAAGCATAATCACTGATCTTGATTCGCGCCGCCGCGATCTTATCGCGCGCGCCGACGAAATGAAGCAGAGGCAGAACAAAGTATCGAAGGAAATACCGAAATATAAGAAGGAAGGACGCGACACGGCTCCCATTTTTGCCGAAATGAAGGAGCTCTCCGATGAAATTAAGAAGCTGGATGATGAAATACGAGACTGCGAGGCAAAGCTTCAGGAGGCGCTTTACGAGATACCCAACATTCCCTCGCCGCTCGTGCCGCCCGGACGAGATTCGTCGGAAAATTTGGAGATAAGGAAATCAGATGTACCGGTAAGAGTATTTGATTTTGAGCCTAAGGCGCACTGGGACATCGGCACAGATCTGGGCCTCTTCGACGCCGAAGTGGCCGCAAAGATATCCGGCGCCCGCTTTACCGTATACAGCGGGCTTGGCGCACGTCTCGAGAGAGCCGTGATCAACTTTTTTATGGACACTCACGCGATGAAGCAGGGTTATAAGGAGATATTCCCGCCGTTTATTGTAAACGGCGACTCGATGCTGGGCACGGGACAGCTTCCGAAGTTCGCAGAGGATATGTTCAAGCTTGAGAACCTGAATTACTACCTCATTCCGACGGCGGAGGTGCCGGTGACGAATCTGCACAGGAGCGAGATCCTAAGCGGCGCCGACCTGCCGATACGCTACTGCGCGTATTCCGCTTGTTTCAGAGCTGAGGCAGGCAGCGCCGGACGCGACACGCGCGGCCTTATCCGCCAGCACCAGTTCAATAAAGTTGAGCTCGTACACTTCGTTAAGCCGGAGACGTCTTATGAGGCGCTCGAGCAGCTTACTAACGACGCCGCCGAGATGCTCGATATATTGAAGCTGCCTTACAGAGTAGTGCGCCTCTGCGCGGGCGATCTCGGATTCTCGTCGGCAATGACGTATGATATCGAGGTATTCATGCCGTCGTATAAGAATTACGTTGAGATCTCGAGCTGCTCGAACTTCGAGGACTTCCAGGCGCGCCGTGCGGCTATACGCTACAAGGATTCGCCGAAGGATAAGGCGAAGCTCGTGCATACGCTTAATGGCTCGGGCCTTGCAGTGGGACGCACCGTGGCCGCAATTTTGGAGAATTATCAGAACGCCGACGGCAGTGTGACCGTTCCCGAAGCGCTTGTGCCGTATATGGGCGGCGTGACAGTGATAAAGTAAGCGGCTTGGAGATATTAAAAGAGATGCCCAAAGGAGGCGCTTCGCAAAGAGGCGCCTCCTTGCCTTTTGAGTAAACGTAAGATAATCGGCGATGCCGAATAGGGATGGTACGATTATCCCGACAAATTTAAACTTGCGGAATGGGGCTCACAGATAATAAAAAGGGTCACTTTTTTCGAGTAATTTCAAATCAAGCGAGATCCGGCTGCGGGTACAGAATTGTGAACGGGAAAAGACAGTGTTTTTCATGGCACGGAGTTTTGAACCGCAGCGACAACTATTTACTATAAGTTTATAAGTGAAAGCGAGCACGATAAGATCTGCGGGGAATATCCGGAAGCGATCGTCGCCGATAGAACGACCAGAGACCGTTTTTTTAGGATTTTGTCAACTTTTTTGCATTTCTCAAATATAATATAGCGAAAAACGAATAATACGGAGGATCATATCATGAGCGACATATCAGATAAGCTTTCGCATGATGAGAAGCAAAAAAGTGAGGAGCTGATACGGGCATTTCTTAAAACGCCGGACGGCAGAAAGGCATCGGAAGCCATAGGGCGTATGACAAAAGAAGAGATAAACAGATTGATAAATTCAGCGCCTGCGGAGGAGCTTTCGCGTCTTCTTGCCGATTCAGAAAAGCTCAGGGCCGCGCTGAACGATCCGAAGGCGCTCGAAAAGCTGAAAAGCAGGCTTAAATAAAGGGGGCGGCAATATGGAGGACTCTATAAATAAGCTTTCAAAGCTTTTGTCAACACCGGAGGGAACGAAGCAGATCAAGGAGATCATTGGCTCGTTTTCGGGCGATACGTCCGATAGGGGCAAATGCGAAGGAATTGCTCCGTCCGCAGGGCAAGCGGAAGGCGGCGCATCAAACGCCGAACTCATGGCTAAAATGAGCGAGATCATGTCTGCAATGAATGATACGCGTGACAGCCGTATGGCGCTGCTTTCATCGCTTCGGCCGTTCATGAGCGAAAAACGAGCGCGCCGCATAGACGAGGCCATGCGGCTAATGCAGATATCAAAGCTGTCGCGCTTTATAAACAGACCGAAAGGAAGGCGATATGATGCATGAGCTTCTTATGCCGGTAGACATTAAGGCGGACGCAGGCGAAGACGAACGCGAAAGCAGGACGGCGAAGGCCGGAGGCTTGAGACTTTTTCAAGGGATAGAAAAAGAAGAACTCCTGATAATGGGAGTGCTGATCCTCTTAATAATTGAGGAAGCCGACACAGAGCTGATACTCGCTCTCGCATTTTTGCTGCTCGCAGGCGCATAGAAAAAAGAGGAAATAGCTTCCCTTGCTTTTTTGGCAAGGGAAAACTTTTTAAAGATAACATACATTTGCAGACATACAAAAACCGTAAAAAATTAAGCGTTCAGAATATACTTTACCGTTAAAAATACAGTGGGAAGGCAGGCGATAAAATCCATAAAGACAGTCTTTAAAGAAAAAGGCTTTCGCGGCAAGGAGGTATAGGTTTTTAAAGGTGAAAAAAGCCGCCCTGTCGGGCAGCTTTTCATATTCATAGCGCGATATCCGCTCTAAACTTCCACACTGTCGAGACTGTTTGAAAAAACTATAGTCTCGGGCATCTCATCCTTGAAACGTTCGGCGTCGCGCAGCGCTATCTTTCTGAACATAACGCTTGGATGACCTTCAAGCGGGACATGATATATGACCAGCTTTGCAGGCCTGATCGAATTGATTATTTGCCGCCCTTTCTTATTATTCATAAAGAGCAAATTAAAAAGCGCAAGATCGATCTTTTCGTTCTTAAGGTCGTCGTAGAGACGGCAGTCCATTATTGGAGAATCTGCCGCGAGAAGGATGTTTTTATCGCCGACTGAGAGAAGAAAAGTATAATGATATACTTTATCGAATTTTTCACCGCCGTCGTGGCGACTGTGATAGCATGTGAGCGAAACGTCGTCGGCAAGCTTTAGAACGACCTTTTTATCGAGCGGTACGTTAGGCTCCAAAAACGGGATCTCAAGCGCGCTCAGATTCAGCTTGAACGCCGTCGTGCGCTTGAAGGGGTCGTGCGGCAGCACTAAATGCGCGGGGCGGTGGTGCGACAGGTATTCAAGATTTTTTTCAAAATCTATATGGTCGTTGTGGTAATGCGAATAAGCCAAAAGCTCCGCGTCCGCGAATATGCCCCGCGAATTTATAAGGTCGCTTAAAACATCGTCGGGCGGGCCGGAAAAATACGGGTTGCCCGTCTGTATGGCGTCGAAAAGGAACTTTCGTCCGCGATACGTTATCATAACACCCGCATTTGCAACGGATGTAACTGTAACTTTATCTTCCATCAGTTAAAACCTCAAAAAATCAAAACAAAAATGTAAAATGTGCCGCCGTAAAGGCGGCACATAAATACAGTCTTATAAAAGCTTACAGTTTGAAGAAGCCGCGTCTTACAGCTTCATCCATAACGGTAGCAAGCTCAGCTCTGAGCGGGCCGTCTCTCGATACCTTAATTGCTATCTCATCGCCTGCCTTGAAGGAAACGGTGCGCTCGCCGTCAAGCGCGATAGTGCCGTTGTAGTCCTTCTTGAATACGTAGGGCTTGTCAAGCTCGAGCTTCTGCGGCTTTTCAACCTGCATCGGAACTATCTTACCGGGCTCGAACTGAGGACGGATCCTAACGTCGCCCTGGCCTACTATAGTGCGCCAGCCAAAGTCATCGGAGTCACCGCAGAATACCTGGCAGCCGATTATCGACGAGAAGCCGATAGCTACGCTTCTTGTGCGGCATACCATGATATCTTCTATTTCATCTATCTTCCAAACTGCCTTGGAGCCCGTGAAGGGGTTCTTGCAGATGAGAACGTCAACGGTAGCAATATCCTTGAATTCGCCGTTTATGTAAACCTCAAGCTGCTTGTCGCGGATTATGCCGGGAATGTCATAACCATAAGTAGCGATAAAAGCGGCTGCGGTGCCTACGGAGGTACCCTCAGAGAAAGTGGGGTATACGTTGTTCGTACCGGTAGATACGGCGATTATCGGAATGTTCTTAGTTGCCTTTGCGGCAAGACGGTTCGTGCCATCGCCGCCCATAACTATGAGTACCTGAACACCGAGCTTCTCCATTTCTATGATGGAGTCGATAGTGTCCTGAGGCTTGTCAATGGGGAAGACAGTGTCGATGATATGAATATTGTTCTTTGCTCCGTGCGTGCTTAAAACCTTAGCTACGATATTGGAGTTAAGACGATAGCTGTCAGGCATAAGATAAATGTTGTCAACATCGAATGCCTGAAGGCTCAGGATCATTCGCGTTACCATGTTCTCCTTTTCGGGGTTGGTTACCGAAAAAGCAAAAGAGGTAAAACGTCTGATATCTCTTCCTGAAAAGGGGTTTGCGATGATACCGATATTCTTCATTTTCTAAGCTCCATTCTCCGGCAAATGTTTCTTTGTTTTGATTTTTATAAGCTCGCAGCCGGTTGGCGAGTTTTCGGCGTGTACGCCGAAAAGGTGAAAACATTTTATAAATACGAAAGTATACTTACTAAAATCTTACACCAAACCGCTTAAAATGTCAAGATGCCGCGCCTGCTTTAATGGGGAAATTTGTATGAGTGAAAAACAAAAACAAAAGCATATACATGTTGATTTTTAGGCGCCTCCGTGGTAAAATATAGATAATATCATTAAAAAGAAGGGATCCCATATGGCTGCGAAGAGCGGAAAAAAAGCGGAGTATCGCAGTGCGCTGCGTTCTCGCCGCATGATAAAAACGGCTTTTTTGGAGCTTGTTCATGAAAAGCCCGTACAAAAGATAACCGTAACGGATATAGTTAATCGCTGCGGCCTTAACCGCGGCACGTTTTATTCGCATTATACCGGAGTTGCGGCCGTTGTTGAACAGATAGAAAACGATCTTATCATGGCTGTCGAAGATGTGCTTGAGTCGCCCGAAAACAATAAAGAACGCACGATACACTTTTATCTTACAAGATTCACGGAGCTTTTGAAGTCGGATTTGGAGTTCTACCGTCTTGTCGTAACATGCGGAGGAGAGCGGTTTTCCGTCAAATTCCGAGAATTTCTGCTGGAAAAATTGCATAACGGCGAGCTGGTATTTTACACGGATCTGAGCGGTAAAAGCCTTGAGGTGGCGTCGCAGTTCATGGTGGGCGGTTTCGTGTCGATTTATATAAGCTGGTTCGAAGGGAAAATAGACTGCACGCTTGACGAGCTGTGCTCTATAATCGATTCTATCCTAAGTGCAAAAACAATGACCGCGCCCGCTTAAAACCGGGCGCTTTCCGCAATATCGAAGGCGCATGATAAGAAATATCGAAAAACGCTTGATTTATATAGTTAAAAGTGATAATCTGTAAAAAATACGGCGCGAATAATGTTTTTGCCCGAAACTTTTATTATACGTTATGTAAACGGAGTCTTCTTATGAAAATACAAGAATCTGCCGAAAATTATCTTGAAACAATATTGATGATCAAACAGAAGCGCGGTGCGGTGCGCTCCATAGATGTGGCAAATGAGCTGAACTTTTCAAAGCCGAGCGTTTCCGTGGCAATGAAGCGTCTGCGCGAAAGCGGGCATATTACAGTAGACGGTAGCGGCTTTATATCGCTTACCGAAAGCGGCGCCGCCGTTGCAAATGCCATTTATGAACGTCACTGCATTATAGCCGAGCTGCTTATGCGTATAGGCGTTGAAGAGAATACGGCTTTTGAGGACGCCTGCAAGGTCGAGCATAAGATCAGTCAGGAGACCTTTGATAAGCTGCGCGAGTACTATAACAGGATAAATACGGCAAAATAAGACACGAAAATGAAAAAAAGACAGATCGCCCGAAAAAAATCGCGGACGGTCTGTCTTTATTTTTTAATCAAGCGCCGCGTATACTGCGTTCACAATGCGCGGATGGACGTACCAGTCCAGATTCTTATCATTAGGCAGACATTGATGCGCATAAACTATCGCAAGCTTATTTGCAGGATCCGCCAGAGTCTTCGTTCCCGCCATGCCGGACCACCCAAAGGCGTTCGGTGCGTATACGCCCGCGGCGGCAGGATCGACTATCATGCTCACGCCAAGTCCGAAGCCGTGTCCCTTAAGCTGTGACCAGCGAAACAGCGTATTATGAAGTCCCTGAGTCTGCTGGGGCGTAAGATGGTTCTGTCTCATCAGGTCTATTGTATTTCTGCCGAGTATCCTTACGCCGTCCAGGGCGCCGCCGTTTGCAAGCATGCTTATGAGCTTTGAGTAGTCCCCTACCGTGGAGATAAGGCCCTGACCGCCCATATCGCATATGAAACGCGGATCATAGAAAGCGTCGGCGCGGCTTTGGTATCTTTTAAGCTCCCCGTTCTCCCTGTTGTAGATAGCAGCGAGCCTGTCATTCTGATCGCCTTTAAATGAAAACGAGGTCTCCTCCATGCCGAGCGGCCCTGTTATCTCGTCTTTTATGAACTGCCCAAGCGACTTTCCCGACCACACTTCGACGAGTCTGCCCAAAAGATCTATGCTAAGTCCGTAATGGAAGCGCGTTCCCGGTTCGTATAAAAGCGGAACTTCCTGCGCGATGGCCTTCATAAACTGCTCGAGCGTATAAGGCCCCTTGGCCATCAGGCCGCCCTGCACCTCCAGAAGCTTCTGCTGGGTCATATTGAGCTTTCCCGCGTAAGTAAGTCCGGTGGTATGGCAGAAGCAGTCGCGCACCTTAAGAATATTCTTCGCAGGGCGCAGCGTTTCTATAATACCGTTGTCTTCGTATACGGCCACCTTGAGATCGGAAAACTCCGGCAAATACCAAGCTACCGGATCGTCCAGAAGATAAACGCCCCGCTCATATAATATGAGTGCCGCCACAGCGGTCATCACCTTTGAATCGGAGAACATTCTGTAGACGGTATCCGGTCCTATGGGACGCCCCGCTTCAACGTCGGCCATTCCCTCATAATGCTCAAAGACCTTCTTCCCGTCAACGGTCACCATTATGGCGTTACCGGCGGGACCTGTTTTTGTCAGCCGATTCATCAGTTCTTTAACGTTCGTAAAGTCCATGCCTTTTCCCCTTTCGTTTTTTATGCGTGTACTTTTCTTAAATAAGCGGTATTCTTATTAAAGAATAGAAAGTCGTTTCATGTTTTTTTTGGTTCGATCAAATGCGTCACGATCGAACAAATGCTCTTTTTGGAAAAAAGCTCAAAAAACGCCGTGCCTTGCGTTTAAAGTCGGCACATCGCCCTCCGATCGCTTCATAGCCGCCTCCCTCGGCAGAGGGAGGAAGCTTTTGAAGGAGAAGGCTTTTTATGCCGGCGTCAAAAAGGGAGCCTTTTTAAAAGACTCCCTTTTATCTTATACTGTAATTATACGAGCTCGTCTTTTCTGTCGAGTATCTGTCTGCCGGGGGTGCAGGCGTCGCAGAAGCACCACTGCTCGCCCTTTGCGATGCGCTCTTCGGCTTCCTTTAAGTACGCTTTTACGGTCTCTTCGCCGAAATGAGCCTTTGCGCCCGGAAGATTCAAGAGCCATACGAGCTCGTCCATCGGGAGCACGTCGCTTTCAAGCTTTGTGATAAGCTTTTTAGACATTTCCTCTTCCTTATCGGTGCCTACTGCGTCGAGCCACAGCTTGCATGCGCGCTTTAAGTGGATGTTAGCGTGCGAAGCGTTCATGATCTCGTTTACTTTTTCCTTGAAGAATTGTTCTGCTGCCGGATTTTTCATGATTTTTTCCTCCCTGAAAATAATAATATTTGATTTTATGCCAACAGTTCGGCTTTTTTGTCTGCTATCTTCTTTGCGGCAACGCATGCGTCGCAGAAGCACCACTTTTCGCCGTTGTTCTGGCGTCTTACAGCTTCCTCGTGATACGCCTTTGCAACGGCCTCGCCGAAGTGGCGCTTGCCGCCCTCGGATGTAACTATCTGAATAACGTGGTCAAGGTCCATAACGTCAACTGCGGCCTCTTCAACGAGAGCCTTCAGCGCCGCAGCCTCATTATCGGTGCCTTTCGCTTCCTGCCATGTTTTGCAGGCCGCAATAAGCTCTTTGCATGTATGGGTAGATTCTAAAAGCACCTTTACCTGTTCGTCCAAAAAAGCGTTGAGTTCGGGATTTTTCATTGTTGTTTCCTCCTAAATAATAATTGTTTATAAAAAATGTTTTATCTTAAATAAGCTCGGCCTTTCTTTCAAGGATCTGATGGCCTGTCTGGCACGCCTTGCAGAAGCAGTATTTCTCGCCCTTGGCCTTTAAGTCCCTTGCGTGAGCCACATATTTTGCGGCTTTCTCCTTGCCGAATTTCTTTTTGCCGAAATCGCTGCCTACGATTTCGATCATCTGGTCTATGGTCAACACATCGGCCTCCAGCTCGCAAATAAGAGCGGCTGTCGCCTCGGCCTCTTTTTCGGTGCCTGCGGCTTTTTGCCAAACCTCTGCAGCGACACGAAGATCCTTATAGCAGTTGGGCGCCTCTAAAAGCGCGCTTACCTTCTCTTTCATAAAAGAGTCAAGCTCTTTTGTTTTCATTATATACTGTCATCCTTCATTCTACGTATTCTTTTTTAATTGTAATCTATTTCCTAACGCTTGGCAAGTGCTTACAAAAAAAGAGTTGAATTTTTTTATTCGATGTACACTTTATACAAAGAAAAAGACGGAAGCGTTACTGCTTCCGCCCATCGCCTTCGGACGTTTACGAATACATGCCGTTTGCGGCCATATAGTCGTAGATCATTTTGCCGTGCTGCTGCTCCTCTTTTTGGATGTGGTTCAATGCATCTCTCATCTTAGGATCTTTAAACTCAAAAACGGACATGTCATAGACCGAGGAAACATGCTTTTCGTTTGCCAGAGCGTCTGAACATAGATAGCAGTCGTCCTTCATATCGGCGTCGCGGCTGCCCTCGCGGTAAGAGCTTCTAAACTGCGGCGCAGCGCTCTTGCTTTCGCCCTGTTTCATCGAAGGAACAACGCCCGAAAGCATCTGATTCAACGTATCAAGATGCTCTCGCTCCACGCTTGCGATCTCGGAAAAAAGATTGCGAAGCTGCCCGTCGTGCGCTTCGGACGAATATTTAGTATACTTGTCGATACAAAGCTGTTCCTGGCTCTTTAAGTCATTTAAGAACATACTTTCCTTTTGCGTAAGCGTCATAATAATCACCTCGCGATTATTATGCTAAAGTGAAGCGCTTTATATGCATATATTAAAGAAAAACAAAACGTTTATGGGCTGCAAAGCACATTATCCGAAGCCAAGCCATTTTAAAAGCAGCACAAGTATTACTCCCGGAACGCCGAGCACGCCGCAGATAAGGCCCGTAAGCCAATTTATGCCTATGGTCATGCCGGCATTCGCGCCGAAAAAGTTTATAATGAAAAGTATTAAAAGTCCCGCAGCGCTGTTTAACAGTATTTTCAAAATAAACTTTATCGGTTTAAGAAACACGCGCCCTATTATTATGAGCAGTATGATACCGAATAAAAATGCAAGTATATCGTTTCCGTCGACTTCCATTGACAGCTCGCCTCTTTTCATACGTCTTTGTCCAATAATATGAAAAAAAACGCGGATATATGACGAAGGCGCGCATTTTTGGGGGCGAGAGAGCCAAAGGACATGGGTCCCGAATATATGTTAAAACAAAGATATGATTTATGGGGGAAAAAGTATACTTTTTCCCGCTTCTTTCTTGCACAAATACTTGCGGTGAGTTATGATTTTTTATCAAAATATAGTAGTATTCAAGAGGAGATCAAAGTATACTTTTATCGCCCCCCGAACGTCAGTTTTTTCGGTAAATATGAGCGAAAATCCGGTGAGTATATTGCCTTTATATTAAAGAAAACGATAAAAAGGAGAGGAAAAGATAAAAAAGAAAATAATATGCTTCTTATTGGTGCTGTGCATTGCCGCGCGATGCTGCCCATGACGGGCCTTGCGGCGGGAGATACAAGCGGCACGGCTTACGCCGTTGAGGGCGGCAAAATTTATTTTGACAGTGCCACGGGAACGATAACCGGCGCGGATGACGGCATAACTTCGGCGAATATCCCCGCGAAGATAGACGGAGCTGCCGTGACGAGCATAGGCGAACGCGCGTTTCGAGGCTGCACCGACCTTACGTCGGTGGTTATCCCCGAAGGCGTGACGAGAATAGAAATGGCCGCGTTCTCCAAGTGCAGCGGCCTTACGTCGGTGGTTGTCCCCGAAGGCGTGAGGAGCATAGGCGGCCTGGCGTTCGGCAACTGCACGGGCCTTACGTCGCTTGAGATCCCAAAGAGCGTGACCGTCATAAATGGTTTTGCTTTCTACGGCTGCAGCGGACTTACGTCAATGGTAATCCCCGAGGGCGTATCGTCCGCGGGCGACTGGATGTTCTTTGACTGCAGCGGCCTTAAAGCGGTAATAATCCCCGACAGCGTGACTTCCATAGGCGAAAGGGCGTTTTATGGCTGCAGCAGTCTTGAATCGGCAATTATCCCCAAAAACGTGACGAGCATAGGCGAAGAGGCTTTCCGCGGCTGCACCGGCCTTACGTACGTAACGATCCCGTCGGGAGTTTCGTACATATGCGAGGACGCGTTTTCGGGCTGCACCGGCTTAAGCGTGGTATATTTCGGCGGCACGAAGGAACAGTGGGAGAGCCTAGGCGGAGATGATGCAATATCCGGCACCGGAGCCCGGGTGATTTTCAATAACTATCCCGAATCCTCCATCGACATCGCAACCGGAGAGACCGTTTTCGGAAGCGTTATTGATAATACCCTCGCGGTATCCGGCGACGTTTCGGCGTCGTCCCCCGTATATGCGGCGATCTACGACGAAAACGGAAAGATGATCTCATGTGAAATAATGAACACGCCCGATTCGGCGGACGTAAGCTCCGGCGCAAAAGTGAAGCTCATCTGGGTAAACGCCGCGGACCTTACGGCAAAGAGCGAATGTATGGAATTTGACTTAAATTAGAGTATAAGTTTTCTTTCGGCAGGCGTCTCGCCTGCCGAAAGATTTTATCCGCCGCGTCAAAGCCTTCGGGTGACCCTAACGCACGGGCGACAAAATATGCAAAACAAAAGGAAGCCCACCTCTTCTTTCGGTGAGCTTCTTTTATCATAACTATGGTTTTCAAACTCAGCCTGACGGCGATCAAAATTTAAAGACTTCGTTTTTTGATCACGCTTTCTTTAAGCGTTTTTTGTCCTCATACATTGCGGCGTCGGCGCGGGCAAATACGTCGGACGCCAGCCGGTCGCGCTTTGGATCGAACGCGGCCGCGCCGCAGGCAACCGTCACCTTGCCCAAAGCGCTGTTTTTTTCGTTTATCTCTTCCATTTTCCTTATAAGATACTCTCTTGTATCGTAGTCGCCGCCGCGTAAAATAGCCGCGAATTCATCGCCGCCGACACGATAAACGGGACTGTGCTTAAATACGTTGCAGATAAGTTTGCAGGCGTCTTTTATATATGTATCTCCCGCCATATGGCCCAGGGAATCGTTTATAAGCTTTAAGTCGTTAAGATCGCATATTACAATGGCAAAATCTCCTGCCTCGCCGCGCGCGATGGCAAGGTCGATATCTTTCTCGGCCTCAACGTAGGCGTTTTTACTCTTAACGCCGGTAAGCGCGTCACGATTAGCCATGCGTATCGCCTTTGCATATTCCTGCTCGCGGCGTATCTGGTCGTCTACGTTGCTTATACCTATTACGATGTGTTTGTCGTTTTTGTCGGCCATGCGCGTCGCCTTCAAATGAACATACGTCGGCGAGCCGGCCATCATAAGGCGGTAAGTGAGCGTGAACGTGTGTTTTTCTTTTATCTCCTTTAATATGTTTTCCTTTGTGAACGTCATAAGGAACATATTAAGATCCTCCGGATACAAGACGCGCTGCACGTTTTTGCGGCTGAGCTCGAAAAAGTCATGTCCCTGCTTTTCAATGCCAAGAGTCTGATATGCTTCATATGCGCTGTATTCGATAAAGTAGTCGGTCTCTGTGTTTACATAATATATGCTGAAATAGTCCGAAGAGAGCGCCTGCGCTATTTTTTCAAACGTGACGCCGTTTCGGTATTGCACTCCCGCGCGCTCCTCGTCCGTTATCTGATTGTCTATATTGCTTACGCCAATGATCATATGTTCTTCGTCTCCCCGCGTGCTCATTACGGCCTTTAGACGATAAAACATAGGCTTGCCGTCTATCATAAGACGATAGCTTGTAGAAAATGCGCGGTACTTCATAAGTGCGGACATAAGCCTTTCTTTATCCATGACCTCTTTAAGGCGATCTCGGTCCATAGGATATACGGCCGTTTCGATATTCCTTTTGCATTCCTCGAAAAAGCTTTTGCCGCTTTGCCAAAGCTCAAGCTTTTCATATTCTCCTACTGCTTTGAATGCGCGATATGTATCGCTTTTTATGTCAACATAATAAATGCTTTCAACATCGCTTGCCAGAGCCTGTGCAAGCGTGCCGAAATCGAGCTTATCGGAAATCCGCTCCTCTTTTGCCGCGCTCTGCGCCTCTTTTATCTGCGCATCTACGCAGCTTACGCCTATCACTATATGATGATTGTCGCCGGCGTCTGCCTTCACGGCTTTCATCGAGTAATACATCGGTTCGCCGCCGATGATCAGGCGATACGTTATGGAAAAGGTCTTTGCGGAGTTTATATTGTTAATAAGAGCCTCTTTGTTTATACACAGCCTTACTCTCTCGGCGTCCGGCGGATAAACGACGCGGTCTATATTTTTTTCGGCGTCAGAAAAGAAGTCCGAGCCGCTTCTCTCTATCTGAAGGTCCTCGTATCTGCCCTCGGAGCCAAACTCGATATAATGGTTGCTTTTTGTGTCGACATAATAAATACTTTCAAAGCCGTCGGAGAGCGCATGAGCTATTTCTCCAAAGGAAATGTCGATGTCGCTTTTTTTCGGCAGCGTGCGCGCATTTTTGTCAAAGTCCGCATCTATATCCTTTCGCTCGCGCACAAAGCTTTCGTATTCATCGGGAGGCACGGGGCGCGAAAAATAATAGCCCTGCACAAGATCGCAGCCCATGGCCTTGAGCGCCTCAAGCTGTTCCTTTGTCTCAACGCCCTCGGCTATAACGGGCACGGAGAGGTAATTTGCGATATCTATTATTATTTCAAGCATCTTCGTGTCTCTGCGGCGATCAAATGCGCTGCGTATGAACTGCATGTCGAGCTTCAGCGCATCTATCGGCAGAGTTGATATCATATTCAGGGAGGAGTATCCTGTGCCGAAATCATCCATTTCTATCTTAAAGCCGAGCTCTCTGAGCTGATTTACCGTGCTTATTATCTGCTCGGAGTCCTGCGTATAGGCCGATTCGGTTATTTCGAGCGTGAGCTCTGCGGGGTCGAGCCCGTGATCCGAAAGTATGCCCAAAAGCGTGTCGATAAGGTGCGGATCGTACATATCTATGCGCGATACGTTGACCGATACAGGCACGCTGAATCCGAAGCGGTCCTTCCAGTCTCTTATCTGCGCCGCCGCTTCACGCCAAACATAGCCGTCAAGCCTCTGAATAAGGCCGTTATTTTCAAAAAGCGGAATGAAAATGCCGGGAGAGATCATGCCGAGCTTTGGATGCTGCCAGCGAACGAGCGCCTCTGCGCTTGCAAGCACCGGTATATCGGGGCGAACGTCAAATTTGGGCTGATAATATACCTTGAACTGGCGCCCCGATATGGCGCCGTCAAATTCTTCAATAAGCTGCTCCTCATAAAGCTGCTTTTCGTGAAGCGCGCCGTCGTATATGCCTATGGTCCTTGTAAAGCTGTTTCTCACCGTATCGGAGGCCATCTTTGCCCGGTCAAAGCGTCTTTCTATATCGAGCGATTTTTCAACATTTTCGTATACGCCCATGCGCAGGCGGATACGGCTGCCCGCTTCGTTTGAAGAAAGCGCATTCATTGCGTTTTCAAGCATCGCGCGGTAACTTGTTTTTCCGTGGGGGCAGTATATCATAAAGGTATCGGCCTCTTTGCGGCAAACGATGCCCTCAGTAGAGCGTGCCGTTTCAAGCAGGCTTGCGCCTATGCTTTTGAGCACACTGTCGCCGTAGGCCGCCCCGAAGCGCTCGTTTATCATGTGGAAGCGGTTTACGTCTATAACTATGGCGTCCATATCGGCGCCCTTGTGATGGCGGTCGTAATTTTCGGCGTAGCGGTAGAAAAATTCCTTGTTATAAAGGCCGGTAAGCGCGTCGCGCTCCGTCGCGCTTATTATCTGACGGTCCTCAAAAAGCTCTATCGTTCTTCTTACGCGGGCAAGTATAACGTCGGGATCGGGATACGGCTTGGGTATAAAATCGCTTGCGCCCAGATTTAGGCTCTCCACCTCCGACTCCTTATCCGAGGTAAGCACGATAACGGGCAGCCGTTCCGATTCGGGGGCGCTTCGCATGGCTTCGAGCACTTCGGTTCCCGACATAACGGGCATTCTTATATCAAGGAGCATAAGGGAAAGGGTTTCGCCCGTTTCGCGTATTATTTCAACAGCTTCCTTGCCGTTTGCGGCATGTAAAAGCTCATAATGATCTTCAAGCATTGCTTCAAGTATCAGGCGGTTGCTTTCCTCGTCGTCAACTATAAGCACCTGCCTGCGCCTGTTTTCGTAATGATTTTTTTCATGACCTTTAAGCATGGCGTCCCCCGTATTGAATGGAATATTACGTATATTATGAGTTTATCATAATTCGGGCTCGCTTTCAACGAAAACGACCTTTAAGCGGCCGGCGAAAAATAAAAAAGGCGCAGCCGCGTCTTGTTAAAAGCGGGCTGCGCCGTTACGGCGTATATAAAGCCGATCATTCGTAAAGCGGGTATTTCTCACAGAGCTTTGTGATCTCCCCGCGTATGTAGTCTTTCTTTGCGTCGAAGTCGGTGGCCGCAAGCCATATGCACTTTGCGATCACCTTCATATCGTCGGGGCCGAGGCCGCGCGAGGTGGCCGCAGGCGTTCCTATGCGGATGCCGCTCGTTACGAACGGGCTTAAAGGCTCGCCGGGGATCGTATTCTTGTTTACGGTGATATAAACTTCGTCAAGGCGCTTTTCAAGGTCCTTGCCCGTAACGCCTACTTTTCGGAGGTCAAGAAGCATAAGGTGATTGTCGGTGCCGCCCGAAACGAGGTCGAAGCCTTCTGCCATAAGCGCATCGGCAAGCGTTTTTGCGTTTTCTACTATGCGCTTCTGATATTCCTTGAATTCGGGCTTTAACGCTTCGCCGAAAGCAGCGGCCTTTGCAGCGATAACGTGCATGAGCGGACCGCCCTGCGTGCCGGGGAATATAGCCTTGTCCACTGCCTTTTTATATTCTTCGCGGCAAAGGATAAGTCCGCCTCTGGGACCGCGCAGCGTTTTATGCGTAGTAGTCGTTACGATGTCGGCGTAGGGTATCGGGCTTTCATGAAGACCTGCCGCAACAAGACCGGCGATGTGGGCCATATCTACAACAAGATATGCGCCTACCGATTTTGCTATTTCACTCATGCGCTTGAAATCTATCGCGCGCGGATATGCGCTTGCGCCGGCGATTATCATTTTGGGCTTGTTCTCTTCGGCTATATCGGCAAGCTTGTCGTAATCTATTCTGTGGGTAACGGGATCAACGCCGTAGGCTACGATATTGAAATAAGACCCCGACATGTTTACCGGGCTGCCGTGCGTAAGGTGTCCGCCCTCGGAAAGGTTCATACCGAGCACGGTGTCGCCGGGCTTAACAAGGGCAAAATATGCCGCCATATTTGCATTTGCTCCGGAGTGGGGCTGTACGTTTGCATGCTCTGCGCCGAAAAGCTCCTTTGCGCGGTCTATCGCGAGCTGCTCCACAACGTCAACGCATTCGCATCCCCCGTAGTAGCGTTTGCCGGGATAACCCTCGGCATATTTGTTCGTAAGCACGGTGCCCATAGCCGCCATAACGGCTTTCGAAACAAAATTTTCAGAGGCGATAAGCTCTATATTGCGTCTTTGACGCATAAGTTCAGCTTCCATCGCGGCGCCAAGTGCGGGGTCGCAGTTTTTAACAAAATCGATGTTTTCTTTCATGTTTTCCTCCGGTTTTCACTTTATTTGCAATTCTTCGGCTAATGATATATTATTAAAGATAATTATAGTCTTTTTTTATTATATATAAGCGCCTCTCAAAATTCAACCGTAAACGGCGCCTTTAAAAGATTTTTGTAAAAAGATAATAAAAGAGTGGTAAAAATGACAGATAAGTTAAAGGATAAAGCAAAACATGTCGTAGAAGAACTTAAGCGCGAATATCCCGATGCGCTCTGTTCGCTCGAATCGACGAACCCCGTCGAGCTGCTTATCGCCACGCGCCTTTCGGCGCAATGTACGGACGCGCGGGTAAATATTGTGACGCGTGAGCTTTTTGCACGCTACAGGACTTTGAAGGATTATGCCGAAGCCGACCTTTCGGAGCTTGAGGGTATAGTGCGTCCCTGCGGATTTTATAAGGTAAAGGCGCAGAACATACGCGATATGTGCCGTATGCTCATCAATGATTTCGGCGGGCGCGTACCCGATAATATGGACGACCTTTTAAAGCTGCCGGGCGTTGGCAGAAAGACGGCCAATCTCATCTTGGGCGACGTATATAAAAAGCCCGCAATAGTTGCGGACACTCATGCGATACGCATATCGAATCTTTTGGGGCTTTGTACCTCAAAGGATCCCGTAAAGGTGGAGATGCAGCTTAAAGAGTCGGTAGAGCCGTCGGAGCAGTCCGACCTGTGCCATCGTTTCGTGCTGCACGGACGTGCCGTTTGTGTTGCAAGGCGGCCGAAATGCGATATATGCGCGCTCGCGCCGTATTGTGATTTTGTAAATAAGGGGTAAGTCGCCTTGCAGGCGTGGCGACTTCGTACTCCTCGCGGATTCGCCGCGCGCATGCATAATATACGCATACAGCGCATAAATATGCGGATGCTGCGCATAGACGATGCATTTCGCACAAACGCCCGCAGCCGAAAATCGTTCTTTTACTCAAAAGTTACAAGATAAAAAATTTTACAAAAAACTGCTTGAATATTTATACATCAAGGTCTATAATATTAAATATCAAATACAAACTTACTCCCGACCAAAAATTTTCCGCCTTGGAAGGGGTTTTTGCAGGGCCGCGCGGCGGGGCGGCCACGGAGGACAAAATGAGCGAACAGAAATTCAAAAAAGTAGTACTTGCTTATTCGGGCGGTCTTGACACTTCAATAATTATTCCGTGGCTTAAAGAGAACTACGGCTGCGAAGTTATAGCCGTTGCCGGCAACGTAGGCCAGGACAAGGAGCTTTCCGGTCTCAAGGAGCGTGCCTTAAAGACGGGCGCGTCGAAAATATATATAGAAGATCTGACCGACGAATTCGTTGACGAATACATAATCCCCACGATGCAGGCCGGCGCAATATACGAGAACACCTACCTTCTGGGCACCTCGTTCGCGCGTCCGCCCATCGCAAAGCGCATAGTTGAAATAGCAAAGAAAGAAGGCGCCGACGCGATATGCCACGGCTGCACCGGCAAGGGCAACGATCAGGTGCGCTTTGAGCTTACGATAAAGGCTTTCGCTCCCGAAATGCCGATAATCGCTCCCTGGCGCATATGGGATCTAAAGAGCCGCGACGAAGAGATAGACTACGCCATCGCAAAGAACGTGCCGATAACCTTGACGCGTGAGACGAACTACTCGAAGGATATGAACCTCTGGCATCTCTCGCACGAGGGCTTAGACCTTGAGGATCCCGCAAACGAGCCGAACTACGACAAGATACTCGAACTTTCCGTTACCCCTGAAAAGGCTCCCGACACGCCGACCTACGTTACGATAGACTTTGAAAAGGGCGTGCCCGTTGCCATTGACGGCGAGAAGATGAAGGCGTCCGAGATAATAAGAAAGCTCAACAAGCTCGGCGGCGCGAACGGCATCGGCATAATCGATATCGTTGAGAACCGCCTCGTCGGCATGAAGTCGCGCGGCGTTTACGAGACCCCCGGCGGAACGATACTTTACCGCGCTCACGAGCAGCTTGAAATGATATGCATAGACAAGGACACGATGCACACGAAGCAGATGCTCGCGCAGAAGTTTGCAGAGCTCGTTTACGACGGCAAGTGGTTCACTCCGCTTCGCGAGGCTTTGAGCGCGTTTGTTACAGAAACGCAGAAGAACGTGAACGGCACCGTAAAGATGAAGCTTTACAAGGGCAACGTGATCCCCGCCGGCGTTACCTCGCCCACCTCGCTCTATGATGAGGAAGTGGCTACCTTCGGCGCAGACGACATCTACAACCAGGCCGACAGCGCAGGCTTTATCAACCTGTTCGGTCTTCCGATAAAGATAAAGGCCATGCTCGATCAGAAGCGCGGTCAGTAAGATCTGTTTTGGAAAAAAACTCGAATATAAGTAAGAGGCGGCGCGTTCGCCTCTTATCCTATATAGAAGAAAACTTAAAAATATAGGAGAAAGCTTATGAAAATGTGGGCGGGACGCTTTCAAAAGGAGATCGACAGCGACGTAAACGACTTCAATTCGTCGATATCCTTCGACAAGCGTCTGTATAAACAGGATATAACGGGCTCTTTGGCGCACGCGGCAATGCTCGCGCGTCAGGGCATAATCACGAAGGAAGACGCCGAAGCGATAAGCGCGGGGCTTAAAGAGATAATGGCCGAAATAGAGGCCGACGACTCCATACTTTCCGCCGACGCAGAGGATATCCACATGAATGTGGAGGCCCTGCTTACGGCAAAAATAGGGCCCGCGGGCAAAAAGCTCCATACGGCGCGGAGCCGAAACGATCAGGTGGCGCTCGACGTGCGTATGTACGCGCGCGAGGAATGTGAAAGTATACGCGCGCAGCTTCTGTCGCTGCTTTCAACGCTTGTAAAGCTTTCGCGTGAGCATACCCTGACCGTCATGCCGGGATATACGCACCTTCAGCGCGCGCAGCCGATAACGTTCGCGCACCACCTTATGGCTTACGCGCAGATGTTCTCTCGCGACATAACGAGGCTCAACGACGCGTACGCCCGTATGGACGAAATGCCTCTGGGAAGCGGCGCGCTTGCGACCTCGACATTCCCCATAGACCGCGAAAGCGTTGCAGAAAAGCTCGGCTTTTCCGACATAACGAAAAATTCGCTCGACGGCGTAAGTGACCGCGATTATCTTTTGGAGCTTACGTCGGCTCTGTCCATCGTAATGATGCATCTGTCGCGCTTTTCCGAGGAGATAATACTTTGGTGCTCGTCGGAGTTCTCGTTCATCGAGCTTGACGACGCTTATTCTACGGGCTCGTCGATAATGCCGCAGAAGAAAAATCCCGATATAGCGGAGCTCGTGCGCGGCAAGACGGGACGCGTTTACGGTTCGCTTATCACGCTGCTGACGATGATGAAAGGACTGCCGCTTGCGTACAACAAGGATATGCAGGAGGACAAGGAGGCGTTCTTCGACGCGGTCGACACCGTGAAGATGTGCCTTCGCGTATTCACGCCGATGCTTGAAACGATGCGCGTAAAGCAAGACAATATGCGCCGCGCGGCGTCGGGCGGCTTTACTAACGCTACCGACTGCGCCGACTATCTTGCTAAGAAGGGGCTTCCCTTCCGCGACGCGTATAAGGTGGTGGGGCAGCTCGTCCACGTCTGCATCGAGCGCGGCATAGGCCTTTCGGAGCTCAGCTTAGATGAATTAAAGCAGTACAGCCCGCTGTTTTCCGACGACGTTTACGGCGCTATATCGCTCGAAGCCTGCGTAAACGAGCGCAAGGTCATGGGCGGCCCCGCGCCGGAGTCGGTTCAGAGGCAGATAGATATAATTTCGGCATTTTTGGAAAAACAAACGAGAGGTGACGTAAAATGATAAAAGCAGGTATAATAGGCGCAACGGGTTACGCGGGCGTGGAGCTTCTTCGGCTCCTTTTGTGCCATCCCGACGTGGAAGTGGCGGCAATAAGCTCGGTAAGCTTCGAGGGAAAGCCCATATCGGATATATATCCCTCGCTTTATGAGATAGACGACATGACGCTAGGAAATCAGGAGGACGTTATAAAGAAGTGCGACGTCGTGTTCGCTTCGCTCCCGCACGGTCTTTCCGAGGAGATGGGCAGAAAGTGCTTCGACGCAGGCAAGGTGTTCATCGATCTGGGCGCCGATTTCAGACTTGACAGCGCCGACGAATATACGAAGTGGTACGGCAAGGAATACAACGTGCCCGACATACATAAGGAAGCCGTTTACGGCCTTTGTGAGATATTCCGCGACGAGATAAAGAAGCATAAGCTCGTGGGCAACCCCGGCTGCTATCCGACGAGCGCGGCGCTCGCGCTTGCTCCCGCGTTAAAGGGCGGCTTTATCGAGACGAAGGGCATAATCGTCGATTCGAAGTCCGGCACGACCGGCGCGGGCCGCGGCCTTTCGCAGAATCTCCACTACGCGGACTGCAACGAAAGCTTCGCTCCCTACAAGGTTGCTAATCACCGCCACACGCCCGAAATAGAGCAGACGCTCTCGAAGATAGCGGGCGAAAGCGTAAAGATCACCTTCGTGCCGCACCTTCTGCCGATAAACCGCGGCATCGTATCGACCGTTTACGCCGATATAAAGAAGGGCAGCCTCGACGAGATATATAAGTATTACGCCGACTTTTATAAAGACGAGCGCTTCGTGCGCGTGTTGCCGCTCGGCAAGATAACGAACTTGAAGGAAGTGCGCATGTCGAACTACTGCGACATCTCGCTCTTCTGCGACAAAGAGGCGGGCAAGCTCATCGTCGTTTCCGCTATAGACAATATGGTAAAGGGCGCTGCCGGCCAGGCGATACAGAACATGAACATAATCTGCGGCTTCGACGAGGCGGCGGGCCTAGGCATGATACCGCCCGCGTTTTAATAAAAAGCGCGGACAAATGGTTTTACTGACGGCCGGGTTACGAAAAAAGCCGAAAAAGGGGGAGTCCTCATGAAGACAATAACGGGCGGCGTCTGCGCCGCAAAGGGATTTCGTGCCGCGGGGATGCACTGCGGAATAAGAAAAGACAAGTCGCGCTTTGACCTTGCGCTCATCGCGGCCGACAGAGAATGTACGGCGGCGGCGCTCTATACTACGAACAAAGTCAAAAGCGCGCCCATATATGTGACGAAGGACAATCTTTCCGACGGAAAGGCCAGAGCCGTCGTCGCAAATTCGGGCAACGCGAACGCCTGCGTGACGGGCGGAGAGGACGCGGCGCGCCGCATGTGCGCCGCTGCCGCAAAGGCGCTGGGGATAAGCGCCTCCGACGTTATCGTTGCTTCGACGGGCGTTATCGGACAGCCCTTGAAGGTCGAGTTCGTCGAATCGGGAATGCCCGTGCTCGCGTCGCGCCTTACGGCCGACGAAAAGGGCGCGTCGGACGCGGCCGCCGCGATAATGACGACGGACACGTTCAAAAAGGAAGCGGCCGTTGAATTCGAGCTTTCGGGCAAGACGGCGCGCATAGGCGGCATGGCGAAGGGCTCCGGAATGATAAGCCCCAAAATGGCGACGATGCTCTGCTTTTTAACGACGGACGCAGCCATATCGTCCGAGATGCTCGAAGCGGCGCTTCGCGGCGTGACCGACCGCACGTTCAACTGCGTTAGTGTCGACGGCGACACGAGCACTAACGATACCGTGGCGATAATGGCGAGCGGCATGGCCGAAAACGCAAAGATCACGGCGCCGGGCGCCGATTTCGACGCGTTCAAAGAGGCGCTTTTGTCAGTCTGCACCGTACTTTGCAAAAACATGGCGAAGGACGGCGAGGGCGCGACTAAGCTCATAGAATGCGAAATTTCAAACGCTCCCGACGAGCTTACGGCGCGCGCGCTTGCAAAATCGGTCATCAATTCGTCGCTCGTAAAGACAGCCTTTTTCGGAGCGGACGCGAACTGGGGCAGAATACTCTGCGCGCTGGGCTACGCCGATGCGCCGCTTAAGGTGGAGCGCGTAAAGATCGAGCTTTCGTCCCCGAAGGGGACCATTCTCGTATGCGAGAACGGACAGGGCGTCGATTTTTCCGAGGAAAAGGCTAAGGAAATACTTTTAGAGAACGAGATAAAGGTGCTCGTGGACCTTTCGGACGGAGAGGCGAAGGGCTCGGCTTTCGGCTGCGACTTAAGCTACGAGTACGTCAGGATAAACGGCGATTACAGAACGTGATTTGTTGATTTGGAGGTAATAATTATGTCGGATATGTCTTTGGAGCGTTCCAACACGCTCGTTCAGGCGATACCTTATATACAGCAGTTTAGGGGCAAGACCATCGTAGTCAAATACGGCGGCAACGCAATGGTGAGCGAACAGCTCAAATACGACGTTATAAGCGATATCGTGCTTCTGTCGCTAGTAGGCATTCATATCGTGCTCGTGCACGGCGGCGGCCCCGAGATAAATCAGATGCTCAGCCGCGTGGGCAAGGAGAGCAAGTTCATAAACGGTCTTCGCTATACGGACGCGGAGACTATGGATATAGTGAAGATGGTGCTCTGCGGCAAGGTCAACAAGGAGCTCGTAAGTTTAATAGAGCAGCGCGGCGGCAAGGCAATGGGCCTTTCGGGACTTGACGGCAATATGCTCAGGGCAAAGCGGCTCTCGAAGGACGGCGTTGACTACGGCTTCGTGGGCGATATTACAAAGGTCGACCCCGACGTTATAATCACGGCGCGCGACGGCGGCTACGTTCCGATAATCGCCACGATAGCGGCGGGCGTGGACGACGGCAGCGCCTACAACATAAACGCGGACACGGCGGCGGCGGAGATAGCCATTGCGCTGGGCGCGGAAAAGCTGATACTTCTTACCGATATAAAGGGACTTTTGCGCGACAAGGACGACGAAAGCACGCTTATTCCCGTAGTGCGCGCACACGAGGTAGACGCGCTGAAGGCCGAGGGCATAATCTCCGGCGGAATGATACCGAAGATAGACTGCTGCGTGAACGCCATGAAGGGCGGCGTAAATCGCACGCATATCATAGACGGACGCGAGCGCCATTCCATACTTGTGGAGCTTTTGTCCGACGAGGGCATCGGAACGATGTTCATAAACGAATAGGATAAAAAACAGGATGTGAGTTGAAATGAGCTTTAACGATATTAAAAAAATTGCAGACAATTCCCTTATGAATACTTACGGCCGCTTTCCCTTATGCGCGGCGTCGGGTAAGGGCGCGCGCCTTTTCGACACCGACGGGCGCGAATATATCGACTTTGCGAGCGGCATCGGCGTAAATTCTTTGGGATTTTGCGACGACGAATGGGCCGACGCCGTGTCAGCGCAGGCGCACAGGCTCAACCACGTGTCGAACCTTTATTACAGCGATGTAAACGTAGAGCTTGCCGAAACGCTTACGCGACTTACGGGCTTTTCGCGCGTGTTCTTTGCGAACGGCGGCGGCGAGACTAACGAGGGCGCAATAAAGCTTGCGAGAAAATACAGCTTCGACAAGTACGGAGCAGGCAGACATACGATAATCACGCTAAAGAATTCGTTCCACGGACGCACCGTGACAACGCTTGCCGCAACGGGACAGGACGTTTTCCACAACTTCTTCTTCCCGTTCACCGAGGGCTTTAAATATACGCCCGCGAACGACATAGAGGCGCTTCGCGCTGCCGTTGACAAGACGGTATGCGCGATAATGATAGAGGTAGTTCAGGGCGAGGGCGGAGTAAATCCGCTGAAGCCCGAATTCGTAAGCGAAGTATTCAAGATCGCGCGTAAGAACGATATTCTCGTCATAGCCGACGAGGTGCAGACAGGTGTCGCGCGCACGGGCAAGCTTCTCGCAAGCGAATATCTGCCCGAAAAGCCCGACGTCGTAACGCTTGCAAAGGGTCTCGGCGGCGGTCTTCCGATAGGCGCAATGCTCTGCGGCGAGCATCTTAAGGACGTTTTGGGCCCCGGCACTCACGCTACCACGTTCGGCGGAAATCCGATAGTCAGCGCGGGCGCGCTCGTCGTGCTTTCGCGCGTGTCTAAGCCGGAATTCTTAAGCGAAGTATTGAAAAAGGGCGATTATATAAGAGAGAAGATAGCGGATTTGGGCGACGCTCATCTCACCGAAACGCGCGGCCTCGGCCTTATGATAGGCGTAAAGGTGGAGGGCATGGCGCATAAGGAGCTCTGCGCGAAGCTTATCGACGCGGGGCTGCTTGCACTCACCGCGGGAAGCGATACGTTAAGACTTCTGCCGCCGCTTACGATATCCTACGAGGATATCGACGCGGGATTTGAAATAATAAAGAAGGTACTTTCGCAGATAAAATAACGGGAGGAACGCACGATGAAACATTTATTAAAGCTTTTAGACCTGTCAAAGGATGAGATATTCGAGATACTCGAGCTTGCCGACGAGCTTAAAAAGAAGCAGAAAGCGGGCGTGGAGCATCATTATCTTAAAGGCAAGAGCCTCGGCATGATATTTCAGAAGTCCTCTACGCGCACGAGAGTCTCGTTTGAGGTGGGTATGTATCAGTTGGGCGGCCAGGCGCTCTTTCTGTCAAAGAACGACCTTCAGATAGGACGCGGCGAGCCCGTGCAGGACACGGCGCGCACGCTTTCGAGATTTTTGGACGGCATTATGATACGCACTTACGGCCAGGACGAGGTGGAAAATCTTGCGAAGTACGGCTCTATCCCGATAATCAACGGACTTACCGACTTTGCTCATCCGTGCCAGGTATTGGCCGACCTTCAGACGATACGCGAGCATAAGGGCGGTTTTGACGGACGCAAGCTTACGTTCATCGGCGACGGCGCGAACAACATGGCGAATTCGCTTATCGTGGGCTGCCTCAAGGCGGGCATGGACGTTGCCATTGCAACTCCCGACGCGTATCAGCCCGACAAGAGCGTGCTTGATTTTGCAAAGAGCTATGGAAACAAGCTTCTTGTGACGAGCGATATCGCGAAGGCGGCGAAGGACGCCGACGTATTATACACCGACGTATGGGCGAGCATGGGCATGGAGGCCGAGGTCGAGGAGCGCAACCGCGCGTTTAAGGTGTTCCAGATAAACGCCGAGGTCATGAAGTATGCGAAGCCCGACGCTATGGTGCAGCACTGCCTGCCCGCAAAGCGCGGCCAGGAGATAACCGACGAAGTAATCGAGGCGCACGCGGGCGAGATATTCGACGAAGCGGAGAATCGTCTCCATGCCCAGAAGGCCGTTATGGTTAAGCTGATGGCGTAAAAGCTATTTTGAAAGGCGCCGAAGGGAGGTATCGCCGTTATGAACAGACGCGACAAAACGAATTATTATCTCGATATCGCGCAGACCGTAGCTTCGCGCGGCACGTGCCTCAGACGCAACTACGGCGCGATAATAGTTAAGCACGACCAGATAATCTCGACGGGCTACACCGGCGCGCCGAGAGGACGCGAAAACTGCTGCGATCTCGGCTTCTGCCTCCGCGAGAAGATGAACATACCGCGCGGCGAACGATACGAGATGTGCCGCAGCGTACACGCCGAGGCGAACGCGATAATCGCCGCCGCGCGCGATCTCATGATAGGCGCGACGATGTACGTAGTGGGGTTTTACGCGCAGACGGGCGAGCTTGTAAGCGACGCGAACTCCTGCCAGATGTGCAAGCGCATGATAATAAACGCGGGCATAGAAACGATAGTATTCAGACGCGGTGAAAACGAATACGAGGAGATAAACGTGTCCGATTGGATAAAGAACGACGACTCCTTAAACGAGAAGTTTGGATATTAGGGATTATGTAGACAGGCGAAGCGCGACTGCTTCGCCTGTGTTTTTTTGTTTTTGCGGTTTCGCTTTGAGGGTTCTTTTCATCTGATAGGCGCAAACGCGCCGAAGGATCTTACGTACAGTTTTAACGCAAGGCATGTGCATAAGATCTCGTATTGCCTTTATAAATATGCAACTTATTTTTTAAAGGGCATGACAAAAGGATATCTTTTTATTATAATATAAAAAGCAGCGGCAAAAATTTCCGAATACTCTTTGCCATAGGAGAATATAATGCTGACCTTTCAAACTCTTTTTTCCGGAAGTACGGGAAACTCTTCATTCATAACAGACGGACGCACGCGTATACTTGTAGATGCGGGCGTAAGCTGCAAGCGAATAACAGAGGCGCTTCGCTCGCTGGGAGAGGACCCCGCCGATATAGACGCGCTTCTTATTACGCATGAGCACAACGATCATATAAAGGGCGTAGACGTTTTGTGCCGAAAATATAATATACCGCTTTTTGTAAACGAAAGCACGCTGTATTCAATGCCCATATCGGACAGAGTATCGGGCGGCGCGCACATCATAGCCGAAAATACTGCCTTTACGTTGGGCGATATTGAAATTACGCCCTTTCGCACTCCTCACGATGCGGCCGATCCGCTTGGGTTTGTGTTTCGCGACGAAAAAACGCTTAAAAAGCTTGGCTATGCCTCAGACCTCGGACATATAAGCCGCACTGTATCAAATGCGCTTTCGGGATGCGATGCACTCTACATAGAATCCAACCATGACATAGACATGCTCTTTTCGGGACATTATCCCGAAAGTCTTAAACGCAGGGTGGCGGGTAAACGCGGTCATCTTTCAAACGACGACTGCGCCGCCTTTTTGGCGCACAGTGTCCGGATGGGTACGACATGGGCCATGCTAGGCCATCTTTCGCGTGAAAACAACATGCCGTCGCTGGCATACGGCACAGGAAAGACAGCGTTAAAAGAAAACGGTATAAATGACGGCGAGGACGTGCGTCTTTTCGTTTCGCCCGCCGCATTTATAAGCGAGGCGATAACGGTTTGATGCACATAAATATTATTGCATTGGGAAGAATGAGTGAAAAATTCTACTCCGATGCGATGCGGGAATATGAAAAACGTCTCTCGGCTTATTGCAAAATAAATATAGTGGAGCTTCCGGAAGCGCGCGTGTCAGACGAAAGCTCGCAGGCTGCAATTCGAGCCGCTCTTCTTTCGGAGGCAAAGCAGATAGAGAAGCATATATCAAAAGGATATAACGTTGCAATGTGCATTGAAGGCGGCGAGCTTACCAGCGAAGTCTTTGCCGAAAGAATAGCCGTGCTTATGACAGGCGGCTCCTCGCGCATAAATTTTATTATAGGCTCGTCGCACGGGCTTTATGAAGACATAAAAAAAAGAAGCGATCTTCGCCTCTCCGTATCGAAAATGACGCTGCCTCATCAGCTCTGCCGTGTTGTACTGCTTGAGCAGATATACCGCGCGTTTAAAATAAACGCGCATGAAAGCTATCATAAATAGGAGCGTTTGAATTAAAGCGCCGCAGTAAAAAGGCGTCTTTGGGTTTTCCGTTTGCCTGCGCGGCGATAGAAAGAAGCAATAAAACGACCGCTTTTTTCGTCTCTGTCTTGAAAGCTCGGAGAGGCAAATGATAAGGAGCTCAAGCTCCAAACGCCCCTATATGTTTTCTTAATATGTTCAGCCTTAAAAAGTATTGCCGTAAGCGTTAAGCTTACTATATAATATAAACAATAATAAAAATATACAAAAGTATGCTCCGAAAAGGACGTCAAACAATCAGGAGGTTTTCTATGGAAAAAATAAGAATAGGCATTTTAGGCTACGGCAACATCGGCCGCGGAGTTGAACTCGCCGTAAGGCAGCACAAGGACACGGAGCTTTCCGTTGTATTTACAAGACGCGATCCGAAGACGCTCTCGCTTCTCACAGAAGGCGTGCCGGTCGCATCGACGGATGATGCTGCATCATATAAAGATAAAGTGGACGTACTCATACTCTGCGGCGGATCGGCGACCGATCTTCCGAAGCAGGGTCCCGTTTACGCGCGTCTTTTCAACACGATAGACAGTTTTGACACTCATGCAAGAATACCCGAATATTTTGCCTCTGTAGACGCAGCTGCCAAGGAAACGGGACACACCTCGATAATCAGCGTAGGATGGGATCCGGGGCTTTTCTCATTAAACCGAGTATATGCTCAGGCCGTGCTGCCCGAAGGCAAGGACTACACGTTCTGGGGCAAGGGCATAAGCCAGGGCCATTCCGACGCGATACGCCGCGTTGAAGGCGTACTCGACGCAAAGCAGTATACTATACCTGTAGAGTCTGCGCTTGAAGCCGTAAAGAGCGGCGAAAATCCCGAGCTAACAACACGCCAGAAACATTTGCGCGAATGCTTCGTCGTATTAAAGGAAGGCGCCGACGCGGCGCGCGTTGAAGCCGAAATAAAGAATATGCCGAACTATTTCTCCGATTACGACACTACGGTGCATTTTATCTCGCTGGAGGAGTTGAAGCGCGACCACAGCGCAATGCCCCACGGCGGTTTCGTAATACGCAGCGGACGCACAGGCGAAAACTTACAAACAAAGCATATAATCGAATATTCCTTAAAGCTCGACTCAAACCCCGAATTTACATCGAGCGTACTTGTAGCATATGCGCGCGCGGCTTACAGACTTGCTAAGAAGGGAGACTTCGGCGCAAAGAGCGTACTTGATATCCCGCCGGCTCTTATTTCCCCGCTCGACGGTGAAACTCTGCGTGCAAAAATGCTTTAACAGATCATAAAGCAAAGTAATGTTCATTTTAAAAAGGAGGAGATATGATGAAAAAGACATTGGCGATCATTCTTGCGCTGACCTTATTCTTGTGCGTGTTTACTGCCTGCCGCAAAACAGATAACGGCGATACAGATACAAAAAAAGGCGGCGTCGAGCAATATGTTGCAATGGCTGTGTCGGAGCACGTTGACTCCGATGACTTAACGCTCAACATAGAAATACCCAACCTCCTCCCCGATACAGAGGCGGCTAAGAGCATAAATGACGAGATCAATATGCTTTTCTACGGCGACGATATACAAACGGCGATAAACGGCGGCTTTTCGGGCATAGAGATATACATAACGCCGAAAACGGCGCTTTATGATACCATTGTGTCGATACGCATAGATGAATCGTTCGTTCCGATGTACGGCACTGACGGCTCGGTATATATCGTAAACTACGATACGGCAACCGACTCGCGCATTGAGCTTGACCAAATGTTTACGATGTTCGGATATACGTATTGGGGCGCTATGGACGCTGCGAATATATTGGCCGCCGAGACATACGGCGCAGAGTTTGTCGACTCCGTTGAAGCGCAGGGCCTTTTTGTAAACGAAGACGGTTCATGCGAGCTTATATGCTATGTTATGGCAAGACCGAACGGCGTCGACACCTGGCAGTATGTTTTGAGCGTGCCGCTGCCCAAAAATGAATGAATCATTTGAAAAACTTGCAATATTTAGGTAGAAAACAGTCATTTGCACGTTAAAAATAAAATAATACGAAATTTTTAAAAAAAATGTTGCGTTAAGCAATAAAATGGAATATAATAATTTGTGGTATTTTTTTAAAATTAAATATTAGGAGGAAACAATACATATGAGCTTTAAAAATGAATATGTAAAATCGGTTTACGAGAACGTAGCCGCAAAGAATGCGCATCAGAAAGAATATCTTCAGGCCGTAAGAGAGGTGCTTGAATCCTTAGAGCCCGTTATCGAAAAGCGTCCTGATTTCGTAAAGGCAGGCATACTTGAGCAGATAGTTGAGCCTGAGCGCACAATTTCCTTCCGTGTGACCTGGATGGACGATGCAGGCAAGATCCATGTAAACAAGGGTTACAGAGTTCAGTTCAACAGTGCGATAGGTCCCTACAAGGGCGGCCTCAGACTTCATCCTTCCGTAAACGAAGGCGTTATAAAGTTTTTGGGCTTTGAGCAGATATTTAAGAACAGCCTGACCTCGCTTCCGATGGGCGGCGGCAAGGGCGGCAGCGACTTCGACCCCAAGGGCAAGAGCGACGCCGAGGTAATGCGCTTCTGCCAGGCGTTCATGACCGAGCTTCAGAAATACATCGGCGCTGACACAGACGTTCCCGCGGGCGATATCGGCGTAGGCGCAAGAGAGATAGGTTATATGTTCGGCCAGTATAAGAAGCTTCGCGATGAGTTCGTAGGCGTGCTTACCGGTAAGGGCCTCTCCTTCGGCGGCTCGCTTGCAAGAACGCAGGCAACGGGCTATGGCCTTTGCTATTTCACCGACGAGATGTTAAAGGCTGCAGGCAAGTCCTTCAAGGGCGCGACCGTAGTAGTATCGGGCTCCGGCAACGTTGCTATCTACGCAGTTGAAAAGGCAACTCAGCTCGGCGCAAAGGTCATCGCAATGAGCGACTCGAACGGCTACATAGTTGACGAGGACGGCATAGATCTTGATCTTATAAAGCAGATCAAGGAAGTTGAGAGAAAGAGAATAAAGGAATATGCTGCAGTTAAAAAGAACGCCAAATACGTTGAAGGCTGCAAGGGTATCTGGACTGTTAAGTGCGATATAGCTCTCCCCTGCGCAACGCAGAACGAGCTTGACGAGGAAGGCGCAAAGGCACTCGTTGCTAACGGCGTATACGCCGTAGCAGAGGGCGCTAATATGCCGTCCACTCCCGAGGCTGTTGAGTGCTTCCAGAAGAACGGTATACTCTTCGGTCCCGCAAAGGCTGCAAACGCAGGCGGCGTTGCAACTAGCGGCCTTGAGATGAGCCAGAACTCGCTGAGACTCAGCTGGACATTTGAAGAGGTAGACGAGAGACTCCACGGTATTATGGTAAATATATACAAGAATGCTGCCGCTGCCGCTAAGGAATACGGCATGGAAGGCAATCTTGTTGCAGGCGCAAATATCGCCGGCTTCTTAAAGGTAGCCGAAGCAATGAAGGCGCAGGGCATCTAAGCTCTTAAAAACAGAATAACAAAAAAGGAAGCCCGAAGGCTTCCTTTTTGTTATATAAAGAATACTTAACTTGCCTTTTCTTTAGATAGAAATACCCCCGGGCAGTTTTTTATTTATTGTCCTGCTTGGGGGTATATATCGCTTTTTGTATGAGGTATTCTTCCTGCCGTCTTATCTTAACTACATTGCTCTGAAAGCGTTTTATTTAAAGCTCTATTCTTAAAGAGCCTTTTCATAAGGCGGCGCCGTGGGCACTATTATCTTTTTAATATCTGCGCCAAGCGAACGGAATTTTGCCACAACGTCTTCATATCCACGCTCAATGTGAGAAATATCCTCTATCTCCGTGGTGCCGGTAGCGCAGAGTCCCGCTATGATCATAGCCGCGCCCGCGCGCAGATCGCACGCTTTAACCTTTGCGCCCATAAACCTGCCCACGCCGTCTATAACGGCAACTCGGCCGTCGACTTTGATGCGCGCACCCATGCGCTTAAGCTCGTCCGTATAGCGGAATCTGTTGTCCCATACGCTTTCGCTGATAACGCTCGAGCCTTCATCTGCAAGACATAGCAGCACGGCTGCCTGCGGATTCATATCGGTGGGAAAGCCCGGATACGGCAGCGTTTTTATATTTACCTTGGATATGGGCTTAGTGCGCGTAACGAAAACGGCCTCGTCGTATTCCTCCACCTCAACGCCCATCTCCATAAGCTTCGCCGTGATAGACTCAAGATGCTTGGGGATAACATTTTTAATAAGAACGCTGCCCTTCGTTGCCGCGGCCGCCACCATGAACGTACCCGCCTCGATCTGGTCGGGTATTATCGTATAGTCGCCGCCGTGCATCGTCTTTACGCCTCTTATTTTTATACTGTCGGTGCCCGCGCCGGATATCTGCGCGCCCATAGAGTTCAAGAAATTTGCCAAATCTACGATATGCGGTTCTTTTGCGGCGTTCTCTATTATAGTAACGCCGTCTGCGCGCGTCGCAGCAAGCATTATATTTATAGTTGCGCCGACGGAAACCACATCGAGATAAACGGAAGCGCCCTTTAAATGCTGTGCCTTTGCACACATTATGCCGTATTTTACATCGATTTTTGCGCCCAGAGCCTCAAAGCCCTTGAGATGCTGGTCTATCGGACGCGGCCCCAAATCGCATCCGCCGGGCATAGATACGCTTGCCTCGGAAAAGCGCGAAAGCAGCGCGCCCATAAGGTAATACGAGCCGCGCATTTTTTTAACGAGATCGTAATCAACGACCGAAGGCTCAATACGAGAGGTATCTATTTCAACACAATTCTTATTTATCAGCTTAACGCCTGCGCCCATCTGCGCAAGAATTTTCAATATTATATCAACGTCGCTGATATTGGGAATGTTTTCTATACGACAAACTCCGGCAACTACGATAGTCGCGGGAATAATTGCAACGGCAGCATTTTTTGCTCCGCTTATGGTCACCTCACCCTTTAACGGGTTGCCCCCCTTAATTACGAGCTTGTCCACATCCCTCACCATCCTTTTATGTAGACATAACTAAGTATATTATACCATATTTTTTGCAGTTGTAAATGAATATCCGGCTTTCTTTACAAAAAGAATGTGTACGAATTGTAAACTTTTTCGGATATCACTTTATTCGCTCTCCTGTTTCGGCGTCAAAGTAGTAGTTGTATCCGTTTTCGTCTGTTATACAATATGCAGGTCTGAGACCCGAAGCGCTTATCTTTTTTTCGGCGATGTAGCAAAGCAAAAGCGATCGTATCTCTTTGCTTTTCGTGTCCTGTGCAAGGAATTTGAGCATTACGTCGAGCGGCTCGCTGTATCCGTTTTCGGCGGCCGGCAAAACAGGTGCATATATATACGTTCCCTCGGCCGAAAGGATATTTGAGCTTACTTTTACGCGAAGCTGCGCGCCTTCTACTGCGCGTTTGTCAATATATTGGCCGAATACGTATTCGCCGTGCTCATCGTCTTGTGAGATAAGCTCGTGCGACGACAGCTTGCCGTCAAGCATCGTAACAAAAGCCTCCGCCGCCGAAAGCGCGTCTGTATCTGCGGCGGCGATATTGCCGCACGTCACCGACATTCCGCCCGAAAGTATAACGTACGCGCCGTCGTCGTTTACGTACATACCGCTTTGATATTTAAGCTCGGACAGGCTCTGCCCCAAAATCGTCTCCGTCAGGCGCTTTTCCGTATCGGGCACGTTTACAAGAAGAAGCGGCGTCGTCTTTTCTTTATAAGACGGCACAAGCGAGCGCGAAACGTCCACGCCGCCGCGCTCCATAACTGCTATGGTCTTAGTAATAAGCTCGGGAGCAATGTGAACCTTCATGTAATATGTATATGATGTGTAAAGCAAGAGAATAATATTCGTGACAAGAAAAAGCACGACGAATATCGATTTTAAAGCGCGTCCGCTCATGCTCCGCCTCCCGTCTGTACACTGTATCCGGCTATATATTCCGTTTTGTCATTCGACTGCGAATAAAGGAACTTTATAGATGAAATGTTCTCATAACCGTGAAGCTCTATCGTATAGAACAGAAGATCGCGCGGTATCGCTTCGGCGCGCACCGTTTCTTCGCGTATCACATCGGATATGAGCTTTGCATATACTATCTCGCCGCGGTCGTTTATATCTATCACAGCGCCGTAGCCTTTTGGAGCGCCGTTTTTATAAAGCGCGACTCCGCCGAAAAAGTAATCAAAGTAGATGCGGACAGTGTTTGTCTGCATATTTTTTTCCATTCCGGCATATGTGGCCGAGGATACGTTGTCGGAAAGCGCCGATGAATATATTGATGAGATCAGCGCCGCCGCCGTACTTATTATCTGGCTTTGGTCCAAAACGGCCGCTTCGGACGCACCCGCGGGAGTAAAGCCGCGATCGGCGCTAAGGGCCTTGTATTCAAAAAAGCCGTCGTATGTAAAACTCAGCGTCGCATAGTCGGAAATATATGAAAGCTCGTCGGCATTTTCATACCAGCGTCCTGACGAGCTGTTGAAGCCGAAAGGCTTTAACAGCTTTTCCGCCTTTCTTATTTTCTCCTGTCCCTCTTCGACCGGCGAAATGTAAGGATATGAGGAGAGCTTGGGGGCGTTTACGACTTCATTGGACAAAACGCAGTAGGGCGGCAGCTCAAACGAAAGCTCGTCGCTTAACTCGTAGCCGAACGAGCAGGGCACAAAGGAGCTTTTGTCGCTTTGCAGCGCGGCATACATCGCCGATACGCGCCCGTCGGCGGGCATTGACGCGCCTATGCCTTCATTTGTGTCCTTTAAGAAGAAGTATACGAAGATGCGGTCGCCTCTCTGTGCGATGACGGCGCAGTCGAAGCTGTCATAGTTTAAAAAGCGGTCCGAAATGAGGCCGAGATACTTGGAGTAAAGAGAAAAGTCAAGCTTATATCCATATGAGAAGCAGACACAGTTAAATGAGAGCGCCTCGCGTATTTCGTTTTCATATACGAAATTTACCACGCAGTCGTCGGACGACATGACTACGCCTATAAGACTTGACGCCGTGCCGTTTATGCTCTGGCGGAGTCCCGAGTCGAACGGCGGCATGATGCGTGAGCCGGCGTCTGTGCAGAACACAATATCCTGAGGATAGATAAGAGAGCTCTCTATCATCGTGTTTTCGGGCACGCTTTCGCGCGCGTCGAGAAAAACACCGTATTTAAGGCCGTTTTCCAGACGCGTTATAAAGCGAGGAAGCGCCGCCTCCTTCGAGAGCATACCCGTGTCGAAGGCCCACACTCTTATGGTCAGTACAGCTGCGCTTATTATAAGTATTACAAGCAATACGTTTAAAAAGATATCTGTCTTTTTCACGTGTTCTTCCTTTTATAAAGTTATATTATATACGCTCTTTGCGCAATAGGCGCTCAGTGTATTACGGGCGCGCTGAGTTTGCACGGGAGAGTGAGCGTGACCTTTGTGCCGCGGTCAAGTTCGCTTTCTATGTTTATCGTGCCGCCGTGAGCCAAGACTATCTCGCGCGCGATGGCAAGACCGAGACCTGTGCCGCCGCGTTCGCGCGAGCGCGCCTTATCTACGCGGTAAAAGCGCTCAAAAAGACGAGGAAGGTCCTTTTGGGGTATGCCTATACCGTTGTCCTCCACGGTTATTTTAAGTACGTCGTCATTGCGCGAGGCAACTATTTCGATATGTCCGCCGTCGGGCGTGTATTTCATAGCGTTTGATAAGATGTTTACTATTACCTGCTCTATGCGCTCTTTATCGCCCGTCATGGTGCCGAGTTCATTCTCTATATTAAGCGTGACTTCATGCGAATGCCTCTTTGCGTCCATGAGTACGGCTTCATATGTTCCGCGAAGCGTAAGCTCGGGATAAAAACGAGAGAACTTCCAGTCCATTCTGTTGTTGTCAAGGCGCGATACTACCAAAAGGTCTTTTACGATGCGCGTCATCCTGTCGGCCTCGTTTACTACGATGCCCAAAAACTTATGACGAAGCTCCGGCGGTATGTCGTCGCTTTCAAGTACTGTTTCCGTGTAGCTTTTTATATTCGTAAGCGGCGTGCGAAGCTCATGAGAGACGTTGGCGATAAACTCGCGCCGCGAGGTATCGAGCTTTTGCTGCTGGGTCACGTCGTGGATTATTGCGAGTATGCCGCCGTACTGGTTGTCCGGGTCGAAGCGGGCGAAGATTATCTCAAGGAATTTTTCATTTAATTCAAAGTCGTATATAAGCGTTTTTCCTCGCTCAAGCGCGAGCACCTCGTCGAAAGTAACGCCAGTGTCTGTTTTTGAGAAAAGCGTCTCAAAAGTAACTTCTTCACCGTCGTCCACTTTGAACATATCGCGGCAGACCTTGTTTATATGCAAAAGACCGCCGTCGGGATCAAAGGCCACTATGCCGTCGGTCATATATAAAAAGAGGGTCTCGAGCTTGTTCTTCTCCTGATTTATCTCTTCCATTGTGTCGTTTATAACGCCTGCCATCGAGTTGAAGGCCTCGGTAAGTACGCCTATCTCGTCCGTCGAGGTCACGTTCAGGCGGTAGCCGAAATCGCCGTCGGAGAGCTTCTTTGCACCGCGCGTTATATTGCCTATCGGTGCGGCTATCGTGCGCGCCAGCGGGAAGCTAAGTCCCACGGCGATAATAAGGCCGAGCATCATTGCCTGCACGATAACGGCGAAGATCATCCACATGACTTCCTGTACCTGTTGCTTTGTGTCCTTTACATATATGATATATTTGACAGCGCCGTCGTCTGAAAAAATGGGTACGGCATAGTCCATATATTCGGATACGGTAGAAACGCTTTGACCGACGTCGCCCGACAGCGCCGTTATTATATTGGGAGTACGCGAAAGCTGCATGCCCTCGTCAGGGTTGGTGCCCTCAAGGAACTCGGCGTTCTGACCGTCGAGGATATAATAATTGCGGTAGGCTGTGACGCCTATCTGAGCGGAATATGCCGAAAGCAGATTGTTGAGCGCGACGTAGGCATTTTCGCCCTGCGCCTGGCGCGACAGCGTCTCCCTCGTTTCATCGGTGAATACGACGTTCATTTTTGTAGTAAAGTCGCGTATATAAAACGAAGTAGTGCCATGAAGTATGAAGGTGCCCACGACCATCATTATGCAGACGATGAGAAGTATGAGCACAAAGGTCATACGCATCTGAAGGCTTTTGAACATACTGATCTTCCTAAATAATAAAAGTCTTATTAAAAATCAAAATAGTATCCCGCGCCGCGCTTTGTAATAATATAGCGCGGCTGTTTGTCGTTGTCTTCAATTTTTTCTCTGAGACGGCGTATCATTACGTCAACTGTTCGTCCGTCGTCGGCAGAGGCGGCGTATTCGTAGCCCCAGACCTCCTTTAAAAGCTCCTCGCGGGAGTAGACCTTTTTAGGCTGAGACGAGAGGAACTTTAAAAGCTCAAATTCGCGCAAGGTGAGGTTTACTACCTCGCCGCGCTTTTTTACTTCAAAATTGTCGCGGTCGATAATAAGATCTCCGAAAACGGTGCGGCTCTGAAGCGACGTCTTGTCCGAAAGGCTCTGGCGGCGCAGATTGGCCTTTACTCGCGCGATAAGCTCCTTTATAGAAAAGGGTTTTGTTATATAGTCGTCGGCGCCGAGTTCAAGCCCCGTCACCTTGTCGGACTCTTCCTCGCGCGCAGTAAGCATTATAACGGGAGTCGCGCTTTGTTCTCTTAAGCGGCGGCATACTTCAAAGCCGTCCATGCCGGGAAGCATAACGTCTAAAAGTATCAGATCGAAACCGCCGCCCAAGGCTTTTTTAAGGCCATCGGGGCCGTTGTATGCCGCGTCCGTTTCAAAGCCTTCTTTTTTCAGATTGAAGTCAAGTATATCGACAATATATGATTCGTCCTCGACAATGAGTATTTTATATGCCATTCGGACACCTCCAGTGAGCTGTTCATCTGTAGTATTTTATTTTAGCATGAAGTGAGCGCGCAGGTCAAGCAGGGGGGATGCGCGCCTCCCCCGCAAGACGCGGCGCGTATTTTAGAACTGCGTTCTAAAAACGCCTTTTCAAGTTATCTTCTCTTGCTTTCAAAGCAAGAAAGAATCCCCGCCGGTTCATATCGGCGGGGATATATATTTGCCTATTACGCTTTTTTTAGATATGCAAGTATTTCGTCGGCGTTCGTGTCGGGCTTGGCTCTTTTCCATACTTTTTCTATGACGCCCGACTCGTCAATAAGATAAGTCGTGCGAACAACGCCCATTGAAACCTTGCCGTAGAGCTTTTTCTCCTGCCACACGTCGTAAGCCTTTATTGCCGCAAGCTCCGGATCGGCAAGCAGTATAAAGGGAAGATCGTTTTTTTCGGCAAATTTTCGGTGAGAGGCCTCGCTGTCGCGGCTGACGCCTATAACGGCTGCTCCGAGGCGCTCATATTCGTCATATGTTCTCCCGAACGCACACGCCTGGCGCGTACATCCCGAGGTGTTGTCCTTTGGATAAAAATACAGCACAACTTTTCTGCCCGCAAAATCCGCAAGCGACACGGCGCGTCCGTCCTTGTCGTTCAAAGTGAATGCGGGCGCTTTCGTTCCGGCTTCAAGCATAATGTATCCCTCCTGTGTTTTAATTTATATTAAAGGCGATGCAATTTGCCCCGTTTTACTTCTTCGCTTCCGTCAGCACGCGGCATCCGTCTTTCGTAACAAGTACGAGGTCTTCAATGCGCACGCCGAATTCGCCGGGGAGATAAATACCCGGTTCTATCGAAAAGACCATGCCTTCTTTTGCGATGGCGGCGCTTGTTTCACTTACATCCGGCGGCTCGTGGCAGTCAAGTCCGAGTCCGTGGCCGAGACGGTGCGTAAAATACCGACCGTAGCCTGCGTCTTCTATTATCTTTCTTGCCGCGCGGTCTATCTCGCAAAGCGGCACGCCGGGGCGCACGGCGGCAATGCCCGCCGCATTAGCCCTTTTCACTATATCGTAGACTTCCTTTTGCTTATTCGAAGGCTCGCCGAAGAAAACTGTGCGAGTCATGTCGCACCAATAGCGCGAGATAGGCGTAAACAGGTCGAATATCACGCTGTCGCCCGATTTTATTACGGTCGCGTCGCTTTCGTGATGCTCCTCGGCGCAGTGCGCGCCGAACGCGACTATCTGAGCGGTGGGCGCGTCTGCGCCGCGCGCGGAAAATTCGCGGTTTATATCCATCATAAGCTCAGCCTCGGTCACGCCTTCTTTAAGCGAGTTTATAGCGAACGATATCACCTCGTCATTCATTTTCGAGGCGTGTACGAGCGCTTCTATCTCGCGTTCGTCCTTTATGAGACGCGCCGCGTCAACGGGCGCGCTGCCAACGACGGGACGCACGTCGGGACGCTTCTCCATAAGCGATATCAAAAATTTTGCGCTCCAGAACTTGTCTATCCCGACTGTACCGGACTTTAGAACTTTTGCAATGCCCGCTGTGGGGTCATCGTTGTCGGTATGTATTTCCTGCGGAAAAACGCTCTGATCTAATTTAAAGAGCATATTTCCGAAGAGTACGCCGCGCCCTGTATCATCAAGATAAAGCGCAAGCATTCTCTCGAGCGGATCGACCCATTGGCCGGTAAGGTAATACACGGGCGCGCTCGCGGTGACTATTATTTGAGAAAGTCCCATGGCGCGCATATTTTCGGTAACTTTTTTTATTCTTTGCTTATACATATTATTTCACCATCACACAAACTAATGTACATTTTTCATCGGAGCGGTTCTCGCAGAAGTGGCGCTCGCCCGCCGGTATAAGCGTAACGTCGCCGGCGGAAACGTCTGCTTGCGTCGCGCCGCTTTGCGTATAGAGCGCGCCGTCTATGAAAAACGAGTATTCGTCCTCTTCGTGGACGCTCTCGCCCGTTTCGGGCACGCGGACATGCGGCTCGAAGGTTATGACGGAGAATTTCACGATCTCGTGTTTTCCCGTCTTATTGAGTATAACGCGCATATCGTAAAGCGGCGCGCCCGTGGAGGAAAACTCCGATATTTTTTTGATTTCCATAAGTATGCTCCTTTGTATCCTTGCTTTCAAACAAACGGTATTTTTTAGAACCGCGGTTCAAAAAACACACCCCGCCGTGAGGCGGGGAAAAGTATCATCTCTGCTTTCTTAATTTCGGGTCCATATAATCCCTGAGTCCGTCGCCTATGAAGTTTGCGCCTATTGCCACGGTAAATATGGCGATGCCTGGAAAGGCCGATATCCACCAGTAATTGAACGTCTCAACGCCGTCGGAGACCATTGCGCCCCATTCGGGTATCGGCGGCTGTACGCCGAGGCCTAAGAAGCTCAGTCCCGAGAACATCAGTATCGCATTGCCTATATCGAGCGTTGCCATAACGATAAGCGGACCTATGCAGTTGGGTAGGATCTCGTGAAAGAGGATGCGCCCCTTTGACGCGCCCATAAGCGTACTTGCCGTGACGTAGTCGTTGCCCTTGACGGATATGACGACGCTTCGCGCAAGACGCGCATAGTTCGGCCACCAGATTATTGCCATGGCCACCACCGAATTTATGATGCTGGGTCCCATCGCAGCCGCCAGTACCATCGCGAGTATCAGCGGAGGAAAGGCCATTATCATTTCGGAAATACGCATCATTATATCGTCTACCGCGCCTCCGGCGTAGCCTGCAACGGCGCCGAAGATTATGCCTACGGCAAAGGCAAAGACTACGGTTATAAGTCCGGCCGTTATGGATATGCGGCTGCCGTAGAGGACACGGCTCAAAATGTCGCGTCCGAGACTGTCGGTGCCGAAAAAGTGATCGGAGCACGGCGACATGAAACGGGCGTCCATATCCTGCACAAGCGGATTATACGGAGCGATAAGCGGGGCGATGAACGCCACGACTATCCAAATAAGGCAGAGCGCCATGCCCAGCTTGAATGTGAAGTTTTTCTGTGCAAATATACCCTTGATCTCTGACATCTATGTATTTATCCTTCCAAAATCGAGTGAACGCTTTCGCTTATCTGTATCTTACACGCGGATCGATTATGCCGTACAGTATGTCTATTATAAGATTGACTATAACGTATGTAAGCGCGATTAGCAGCGAAACGCCGCATATTGCAGGGAAATCGAGCGTTGTGGCCGACAGGTACGCATACTGGCCTATGCCCGGCCATGCGAATATCTTTTCAACGAACACCATGCCGCCAAGGAGGTTGCAAAACCCCATGCCCGCTACCGTTATAACGGGGATAAGAGCGTTTCCTAGAGCGTGTCCCCAAACTACTTTGCGCTCGGAAAGACCTTTCGCCCGCGCCGTGCGTATGTAATCCTGGCTCATGACCTCCAAAAGATTGCTTCTCGTTTGGCGCGTGATAAGACCCATAGTAAAGAAGCCCAAAACTATCGCAGGCAGTATTATATGCGAAAGCGCGTCTCCGAACACGGTCCAGTTGCCTGTTATCAGCGCATCCCAGATGTAAAGACCGCTTCCGCCCTGCGGCACGCTCGTGCGCGCGCTTATGCGTCCGGGACCGGGGAACCAGCCGAGACGGTAGAAAAAGACGTAGAGCACGAGAAGCGAGAACCAGAAGCTGGGTATCGATACGCCCGATATAGACACGCCCCTTAGTATCTGGTCTGCGGGCTTGTTTCGGAACACCGCCGAGATTACGCCGAAGAGGATGCCCAGCACTATGGCTATGATCATTGCAAATATGGAAAGCTCCAGCGTTGCGGGGAAGTAGCGTTTCAGATCATCCAAAACGGGCTGCCCCGTGCGTATCGAGGTGCCCAAGTCACCGTGCAGAAGATTTTTTAAGTATATGAAATACTGTTCGTAAAGCGGCTTGTCAAGCCCCCATTTTGCCTCGAATGCAGCAACGGCCGCAGGGTCGTTCATCGCTGTCTGGCTCAAATTCGCCGCCACGGGGCTGCTTGGAACGAGATGTGATATAAGAAATACCAAAAGCGATACTCCTATGAGCAGTATCACCATCAGCAAAAGTCTTCGTCCTATATATCGAAGCAAGGATCGCCTCTCCTTTCAAATGTCGTGTTTGATTCATATTTCGCAGCGCGCAAAAGTCCCGCTTTGCGCGTTATGAAATATGGATCCTTCCGCCCGCAGGGCGTGATACGCGCCGGGGCGCGTATCACAAATGCGAGCCGGATATAAAGATATTATTTTACGTTCATTTCGGAAAGCTGGAGCTTAACGAGGTCGTTGTATATTACGTTGTCGACTCTGTCGCCTATAGCAAAGTTCTTCGGATGCTGAAGAAGGAATGCATACGGGCTGTCCTCGGCGGTAAGCTCTTGAAGCTGTCTCGAATACTCAGCACGCTGCGCGGGGTCTGCCTCGCCTGTGATGAGGTCGCCGAGAGCTATCATATCTTCGTGACCCTCAGCATGCCAGTTGGCGCGTGCGCCGACAGTCGCGTCGGGAAGGAATGCGAGCTGATTGTTGATGTCATAATAGTCGGGGCTCCAGTGCATTATAAGGAACTGGCAGGTGCCGTCTCTGTATGCGTCGATAACAACGCCTATTTCGCCCGTCTCTATCTTTACATTTATGCCGATCTCAGCAAGGTCGGATGCGATCCTCTGAGCCATGGTGGGCCACTTTAAGCCTTCGGTGTCGTAGTCAGCCGTGGTGAGCACTACATCGAAGCCGTTTTCATATCCTGCCTCGGCCATAAGAGCCTTTGCCGCGTCTACGTCGGTGTAGCTTACGTCTCTCGTAAGACCGCCCACGAAGTTGAGCGGGATATAGGAGAGCGGTAAGGTCGCGCCGTCTCCGCAGAGCTTAAGAAGGTTCTCGTAGTTTATTGCAAGGCGTACTGCCTGCTGTACTCTGGGATCGGCCATGGGGCCGCCGATAGTGGGGTCGTTGTTCATAAGCAGGAAGCTTATGAGCGAGGTCTGGCCGTTTATTATCGTTATACCGTCCTTTGTGCTTCCGTCCTCATTCTTGAGCTGAGCGATGTTGTCTGCGTTAAGCGTGAAGGCGATATCAATTTCGCCTCTTTCAAGCATCTGGATCTGGGTGTTGGAATCGGGTATCTCCTTTATGATAAAGGTATCTACATTGCCGCATTCGCCCCAATAGTTCGGGTTTTTCTTTAATACTATCTCAACGCCCTGAGTCCAGCTCTCTAAGATGTAGGGGCCGCTGCCGGCCGAATTTGCATCGAGCCAGGTGCGAGCGCTGTCCGTGGAAGCGGCGTCTTCCGCGTCGGTGCCGCCGTGCTCCTTTACGACCTCGCTGTCAAGAACTGCGAAGGCGTTTGAAGCAAGCTTCGTAAGGAAGGATGCGTCGGGCTTGTCAAGCGTTATAACAACAGTAAAGTCGTCGGGCGCTTCAACGGAAACTACGCCCTCTGCATTGGGCGTATTGTTGGACTTTAAGTTCTTTACTCTGTTTATGGTAAATATTACGTCCTTTGCGGTGAGCTGATTGCCGCTCGTGAAGTATACGTCCTGTCTTAAAGGCAGGGTATATACCGTTCTCGTTTCATCGAGGCTCCAGTCTTCGGTAGCTACCGAGGGCTGGGGATCCGAAAGATTGTCGCCCGAGATCCTAAACAGCATATCGTATGTAGCATAGCAGATCATGTTGCCGAAGATCTCGTACATGTGGCCGGGGTCGAGCGTCTTTAAGTCGGACGCAAGACCGATTACTACGGTGTTATCCGTCGCCGCTTCCGCGCTTGTGTCTGCGGCGTCGCTGCTGTCGCTGCTGCCGCTGTTATTGCTGCAGCCTGCAAAGAAGCATACGACGAGAAGACATGACAGAATGAGACAGATAAGTCTTTTTTTGTTCATATTTTTCCCTCCAAAATTTTTTATGCTTACTTTATATTCACACGGCCTCAGCCGTATAAATGACATGAAACAAAGTGCCCGGGCGCATATTCTTTAAGCTTCGGCGCCTCGCTTTTGCATTTTTCGGACGCATTAGGACAGCGCGTCTTAAACGGACAGCCCTCTATCTTTTGAGTGGGGCTGGGTATATCGCCAGAAAGTATCTTTCTTTCGCGCAAAAGAGCGGGGTCGGGTATGGGTATTGCCGAAATGAGAGCGCGTGTGTAGGGATGCAGCGCGCCGTCGTATATTTTATCCGAGGGAGCAAGCTCGACTATCCTCCCAAGGTACATTACGCCTATGCGCTGACAGCAGTGCTTTACTACGCTCAGATTATGCGATATGAAAAGATAAGTAAAGTCGAACTGCGTCTGAAGGTCGGAAAGCAGATTTATGACCTGCGCCTGTATCGACACGTCGAGCGCGCTTACAGGTTCGTCGCACACGATAAGCTTAGGCTCGAGCGCGAGCGCGCGAGCGATGCCGACGCGCTGCTTCTGGCCGCCGGACATCTCGTGAGGATACCGTTTAAGGTAAGTGCGCGACAGTCCCACCATATCGCAAAGCTCGGCTGCCCGCGCCTGGCGCTCGGGCGCCGAGAGCATATTATGTATCGCAAACGGCTCACAGAGGATATCGCTTACCTTGAGACGCGGATTTAAGCACGACGAGGGGTCCTGAAATATCATCTGCGTCTTTTTTCTGAATTCTTTAAGTCGCTGCCCCTTTAAGGAGGTCGTGTCTTCTCCGTCAAACATTATCGTACCGGAGGTCGGAGGATAGAGACTGAGTATGGTCTTGCCGAGAGTTGATTTGCCGCAGCCGCTCTCGCCGACGAGACCGAACGTTTCGCCCTCGGATATGGAAATGGTAACGCCGTCAACGGCTTTTAAGCTTTGTTTTTTTCCCCGCGGATCTTTTACGGTGAAATATTGCTTTAAATCTTTCGTTTCGAGCAGTATCTTGTTTTTAACTTCACTCATGTGTTTTCCTCCGTTTCATCGGAGAATAAAAAGCAGCGTACAAAGCGGTTTTCGCCGCATTTTGTAAGACGGGGAGCCGCCGCTGAGCATTTTGGCATGGAAGCGGAGCATCTTGGGTGAAAGCGGCAGCCCTTAGGCATTTTGTCCGCGTCGGGCACCATTCCGTCTATTGATTCAAGGCGCTCTTTCTTTTTGTCGAGCATCGGTATTGCATTAAGCAGCCCCTTTGTATAGGGATGACGCGGATCGGCAAACAGCTCGGCCGTGGGCGCGCTTTCGACTATCTGACCTGCGTACATTATAACGACGCGGTCGCACGAATCGGCAACGATGCCGAGGTCGTGCGTTATCATCATGATGCTCATGTTTATTTTACTTTTCAGTTCCTTCATAAGCTCAAGTATCTGAGCCTGTATCGTTACGTCGAGCGCGGTGGTGGGCTCGTCCGCTATAAGCAGAGACGGATTGCAGGCAAGTGCAATTGCTATCATTATGCGCTGGCGCATACCGCCCGACATCTGATGGGGATATTCTTTCATTCGCTGCTCGGGCGCCGATATGCCGCATAGCTTTAAAAGATCGCGCGCGCGCGCCGCCGCCTCTTTCTTTTTCATGCCCATATGAAGCATGAGAGGCTCCATTATCTGGCGTCCGCATGTCTGTATGGGGTTTAACGAGGTCATCGGCTCCTGAAATATCATGGCGATCTTGTTGCCGCGCAGCTTTTCGAGAGCACGCGAAGAGAGAGCGAGCAGATTTTCGCCTTCGAAATTTATTTCGCCCCGAACGTGAGAAGTATGCTGCGGCAGAAGGCCCATAACTGCAAGCGACGTCACCGATTTACCGGACCCGCTTTCGCCCACTATGCCGAGAGTTTCTCCGCGCTTTATTTCTATATTTAATCCTTTTATAACATTGACCTTGTTTTTCGAGCCGCCGAAGCTTACCTGAAGGTCGCGTATTTCAAGCAAATTTTCCATTTTATGTCCTTATATAAAAACTAATATTTTTTATTATAACGTACTCTTGTGATTTTTGCAATTTTTTTATCTGCGATTTGCAAAAAAACATTTTTACACTTTAATACGGAAAAATATTTTGCGTTTTCCTTTTGTTCAAAGAACCAAGGTGCAGGCGGGGGGGGGAGGAGGACGTACACGCACACAAAAATATACCGTTTTCTCTTGATGCGCGCAATATTGTAATGTGATATAATATAAAAAATATGAAATGCTCATAAAAAGGAGGGCGTTGTTTTTGAACGACGACAAAAGGGTATTATGGCCCGCAGGCACTCTCTTAGCCCCCGTACCGGCCGCGCTTGTATCATGCGGCAGTCTTGACAGGCCTAACGCGCTTACCATAGGCTGGACGGGCATAATATGCTCCGATCCGGCAATGACGTATATATCCGTGCGCCCCGAACGCTATTCTCACGGTCTTATCATGCAGGCGGGAGTATTTGCCGTAAATCTTACCACGGCGGCTATGGCGCGCGCCGTAGATCTCTGCGGAGTAAAAAGCGGACGCGATACGGATAAATTAAAGGAAGCCGGTCTCCATACAGAGCCCGCTCTTTCGATAGATTGTCCCATAATATCGGAAAGCCCGCTGGCGCTGGAATGCCGTGTGAAAAAAGTGGAGCGACTGGGAAGCCACGATATGTTTATCGCAGAGATAGAGTCCGTTAACGTAAAGGAGCGCTTCATCGACAAAAGCGGCCGCCTTCATATGGAGAGCATGGGACTTATGGCGTACGCTCACGGCGAATACTTCGATTTGGGCAGGGGGCGCGGCCGCTTCGGCTTCAGTGTAAGAAAAAAAGAAGCAAAAGCGCGCAGACACGGACGTTGACAGATTGAAGTAATAATTATACAATAATCATATAAATGAAATCATAAACATACTTTTGCAAATAAGTGCGAACGGAGGGTATAAATATGGGAGGCAAACCGCAAAATCTTGCTGAAAAAATAATTTCGGCGCACCTCGTTTCGGGAGAGATGATACCCGGAGAGCAGATAGCTTTGAGAATAGATCAGACGCTTACTCAGGACGCGACGGGCACAATGGCGTACTTACAGTTTCAGGCGATGGATACGCCGCGTGTAAAGACAGAGCTTTCCGTGGCGTATATCGACCACAATACGCTCCAGTCGGGCTTTGAAAATGCAGACGATCACCGCTATATGCAGAGCGTTACAAAAAAGCACGGCATATACTTTTCTCGTCCGGGCAACGGCATATGCCATCAGGTGCATCTTGAGCGCTTTGGAAAGCCCGGCAAAACGCTTTTGGGCAGCGATTCGCACACGCCCACCGGCGGCGGCATATGTATGCTCGCAATGGGCGCGGGCGGCCTCGACGTGGCCGTTGCGATGGCAGGCGGCGCATATTACATCACGATGCCCAAGATAACGCTTATAAAGCTCACGGGAGAGCTTAAAAAATTCGTAAGCGCAAAGGACGTTATTTTAGAAGTTTTACGCATTCTTTCCGTAAAGGGCGGCGTAGGCAGGATCATAGAATACGGCGGACCGGGCGCGCGCACGCTCACCGTGCCCCAGAGAGCAACGATAACGAATATGGGCGCGGAGCTGGGCGCTACGACGTCGATATTCCCGAGCGACGAATCGACGCATCAGTTCTTAAAGGCGCAGGGCCGCGAGGCGGACTATGTTCCCATCTTTGCCGACCCCGATGCAGAGTATGACGAAGTTATAGAGATAAATCTTTCCGATCTGGCGCCTCAGGCGGCAATGCCCCACAGTCCCGATGCTGTTAAGCAGGTTTCGGAGATCGGCAAAATACACGTCGATCAGGTTTGCATAGGCTCGTGTACAAACTCATCGTTTACAGACCTTATGACTGTGGCGCGTATGCTGAAGGGACGCACGATAGCGCCGAACATTTCGCTTTCCGTTTCGCCCGGCTCGAAGCAGGTGCTCAATATGCTTGCAAAAAACGGCGCGCTCTCAGACATCATAGACGCGGGCGCGCGCGTGCTCGAATGCGCCTGCGGTCCCTGCATAGGCATGGGATTTTCGCCGAATTCCGGCGGCGTATCGGTGCGCACGTTCAACCGTAACTTTGAGGGAAGAAGCGGAACGAAGGACGCCCAGGTCTATCTTGTAAGCCCGGAGACGGCGGCGGCTACCGCACTTATGGGTTACCTTTGCGACCCCAGGGAGCTTTCAAAATCGATATCCGTGCGCGGCGTGGATATGCCCGATAAGTTCGCCGTGAACGACAATATGATAATCCCGCCCGCAAGCGAAGAAGAGGCCGATTCCGTAGAGGTTATATTGGGCCCCAACATTAAGCCGTTCCCCTTAAACACCGCGCTGCCCGAATCTATAGACAACGGCGCCGTACTTTTAAAAACGGGCGACAACATAACGACGGACCACATCATGCCGGCCGGCGCAAAAATACTGCCGTACCGCTCTAATATACCGTATCTGAGCACCTTCTGCTTCGAGGTGATCGACCCCACCTTCTCCGCAAGGGCGAAAAAGGCGGGCGGCGGCTTTATCTTAGGCGGCGCAAATTACGGACAGGGCTCCTCGCGCGAGCATGCGGCGCTCGTTCCGCTGTATCTCGGCGTCAAGGCCGTTATCGCAAAAAGCTTTGCGCGTATCCATTGTGCAAATCTTATAAATTCGGGCATACTTCCTTTGACATTTACAAATCCCGATATTTATGATAAAATCGAAGAAGGCGATGCGCTTTCAATGCCTAATGTGCGCTATGAGATAGAAAACGGCGAACCTATTACCGTTATAAACGAGACTCAGGCGTTTGAATTCACGGCAGAGTGCGAGCTTTCGGAGCGTCAGCGTGCGATGATCTTGGCCGGAGGCGCGCTGAACTATGCGAAACAGCAGTAAAAAACAAATGCAATTTATACATCAGGAGAGATAAAATGACAAATCAACAGATCAAGGCTGCCACCGAAAAATTTGAAGCGCTTTTAAGAGAACAGTTAAAGCGCGTTGACGAGATCAACGCAGCGGGCGACTTTCTTGATTATTCGGCGCTGGACACGCTCATAATCGGCGTTGTGGGAGGCGACGGCATAGGCCCCGCGATAACGCATCAGGCGCGCAGAGTGCTTGAGTATCTTTTAAAGAACGAGATCGCGGCCGGCAAGGTGGAGATACGCGATATAGAGGGCTGCACCATCGAAAACCGCGCGGCAAAAAATCAGGCGCTGCCGGACGAAGTGCTCTCGGAGCTTAAAAAATGCCACGTTATATTAAAAGGACCCACCACTACTCCGCGCAAGGGCGACGAATGGCCCAATATCGAAAGCGCCAACGTAGCTATGAGGAAGGCGCTTGACCTGTTTGCTAACGTGCGTCCCGTTAAGGTGCCCGACAAGGGGATAGACTGGACGTTCTTCAGAGAGAACACGGAGGGAGCGTATGCCGTAGGCTCTAAGGGCGTACATGTAAACGACGATCTGGCGATAGACTTTGTCGTCACTACGACGGAGGGTACAGAGAGGATAGCGCGTCTTGCATATGAGTTTGCGAAGAACAACAACAAATCGCGCGTGTCCATAGTTACAAAGGCCAATGTAATAAAGACGACCGACGGCAAGTTTCTTGATCTTTGCCGAAAAGTGGCTCTCGATTATCCCGAGATCGAAACAGACGACTGGTACATAGACATCATGACGGCGAAGCTTGTCGACGAAAAGCGCCGCCGCGACTTTCGGGTGTTCATACTGCCTAACCTCTACGGCGATATCATAACCGACGAGGCGGCGGAATTTCAGGGCGGCGTAGGCACCGCAGGCAGCGCGAATATAGGAAAAAGATACGCCATGTTCGAGGCGATACACGGCTCGGCTCCGCGTATGGTAAAAGAAGGACGCGAGAAATACGCCGACCCCTGTTCCGTTTTACGCGCGGCAGTGATGTTATTAAATCACATAGGATACAACGACAGGGCGGCACGTCTTGAGCGTGCGCTCGACATATGCATGTATGAGGAAAAGAGGCTCGTTATGACGGGACGCGACACAGGCGCGACCTGTGAGGAATTCTCCGATTACGTTATGGAAACGATAAACAAGTTATGATCCCTTTTTAAAATAAAAGAGGTGATGTTAATGGAAAAGAAGCCTGTATCTACGCTCGTAATCAGGCGCCTTCCCAGATATTACAGATATCTGGAGGAGCTCATGCAAAAGGGCGTTACGAAAATATCTTCAACCGAGCTTGGTCGCCGCATGGGTACGACTGCGTCTCAGATACGCCAGGATCTCAACTGCTTCGGCGGCTTCGGTCAGCAGGGCTATGGCTATAATGTTGTGCTGCTCCATGATAAGATAGGCTCTATTTTGGGGCTGGATGTGGAGAAAAACGCGATCATGATAGGAGCGGGCAATCTGGGACACGCTCTGGGCGCGAATATGGACATGAAGCCCATGGGCTTTAATCTCGTGCGCATTTTTGACATAAATCCAAAGATAATCGGCAAGACCATAGGCAATGTGGAGGTTTTTCCCATAGACAGCCTTGACGACTTTGCAAGCTCGATGAACATCGATATTGCAATACTTACGCTGCCGAAATCTGTTACGGCGCCGATGATAAGCAAGCTCGACAGTCTGGGCATAAAGGCTATCTGGAATTTTTCGAACGAGGATATCGAAGTGCCCGGAATGATAGTGGAAAACGTGCATCTCAGCGACAGCCTTATGACGCTTTCATATCGTGTGGCTGAAAGCAAAAAAGTCGAATAAAGCAGAAAAAACGGGAATATAATATGATAAACACCGGCGACGCGGAATATCTGCGTCGCTTTGTATATGGAGGCGGTTATGACTGAATTTTTGATAAAACGATTCATAAAAAACGCCAACGATATAAACGATCCTTTTGTGCGCGGCAAATACGGCGCGCTCTCGGGCGTCAGCGGCATAATCTTAAATGTACTGCTGTTTGCGGCAAAGCTCATTTTGGGTATCTTATCCGCGTCTGTGGCCATAACGGCCGACGCCTTCAACAATCTGTCCGACGCGGGCTCGTCCGTTGTAATGCTCGCGGGCTTTAAGCTGTCGGCCGCGCCGGCAGACAAGGCGCATCCGTTCGGTCACGGAAGGATAGAATATATAAGCGGGTTTATTATCTCGCTTGCGATAATGCTTCTCGGCGTGGAGTTTATCAAAACTTCGTGGGAAAAGATAATGCATCCCGCAAATGTGCATTTTGGCACGGCGACTGCAGTAATACTTGCCGTTTCTATTCTGTTGAAGCTCTGGATGTATGTATTTAATAAGAAGCTCGGCGCGCGCATAAATTCGGGCGCGATGAAAACGGCTGCGGCCGATGCTCTCTCCGACGCCGCGGCAACGGCTGCGGTGCTTATCGGCTCTGCTATAGGATATCATGCGGGCGTACCGGTAGACGGATATCTCGGGATCGCCGTTGCGGCGTTCATACTTTTTACCGGATTCAACACGGCGCGCGAGAACGTAAGCTCAATAATAGGCGCGCCGCCCGACGAAAGCTTCGTAAGAGACATAAAGGCGGAGGCAGAGTCTTTTCCCGAAATACTCGGAATACACGACCTTGTTGTGCACAACTACGGACCGGGCAACGTGATGATATCTTTTCACGCAGAGGTGGCGTGTGACGGCGACATTTTAAAGCTTCACGAGGCGATCGACGCGCTGGAGCTTAGGCTCAGGGAAAAATACGGCCTTGAGGCCACGATACACATGGACCCCATAGTTACTGACGATAAATTTACAAAAGAGAAAAAAGACGAGGCGGAAAGGATAGTTTCGCAGATAGACGAAAGGCTTACGATACATGATTTCCGTGTCGTTAGAACGACGGCGTACACGCGTCTTGTGTTCGACGTTGTTATGCCATACGGTTTTAAAACGTCGCCCGCAGAGCTTGAACGGAGAATAGACGAGGCGGTGAGTGAAAAGGACCCCTCCTGCCGGGCAAAAGTACATGCGGAGCATTCATATACGTAAGCGTTTTTTGGGATAGATATTCTAAAGAAAGCCGCGCCTAAAGCTTTAAGGCCTTAGGCGCATTTTTTATATAACGGCAGCTTTTTTGTTTTTTTCAAAAAGTCTTAAGATAACATATACAGAGAATACGAACGCCACGGTAACGGCTATGCTTATTCTGCCGCTTTGATAAAACAGCGCCATCAGCGCCGTAAATGCGGCTGCCGACACGATAAGCTTAATGTAGAACTTTCCCGAGGCGCGAAGCTCTTCTTTTGAGTAATTCTCCAAAAGGAAGAGAAACATGAAATACACGAGGAATGATGCGACAAGAAAAATATTCTTAGGCATCGCGCTTATCTGCGGCTCGCGCATAAATTCAAGCGCGACAGTAAGATTGTTGAGCGCAGTGATAAGAAAAACATGTATTATCATATATCCCGAGCCGCTCGTTCTCTTTTCACGGTCAATAAGATGGTCGTAAACAAAACCGTAGCTTAAAAACAGGCCGGTAACGATGAGAAAGCTCATAGTTGAAAAATATATGTTGTTTAAGTTTATACCGCCCTCAAAATATCCCGATATGCCGATTATCATTTCACCGAAGGAAAATACAACATAAAGCATGACGCGCTCGGTAAGGTGCGAAAAATCCATGGGACGCAGCAGGTTTGCGCGTCTTGTCATTGCGGCGGCCGCAACGCCGAAGATCATGGCCACGGGAGAAAGCGGTATCTTGATCGCAAAAAACAGCGGTATAGACGCAAATATGACAGCCGCCTCGATAATCAGATTTCGTATGTCTTTTTTTATCTGAGCGTCCTCCCATGGGCGAAGGCCGCCGTTCTTTTTTAACTTGATCATATACTGGACGGCAAGATTCAGCATGATAAGAGCCCACGCCGTATTGTAGCGAACATAGTAGTCCTGCCAGTCTACGCGCGTGCCGTCGGCCATATAATAGAGAAGATACATGGTTATGAACAGGCCTATATATTCTGCTGCGCCGCCGGACCCGTGCCGGTTTATGAAGATCGTTGTAAAATACCAAATATGAAGCGCGATAAGCGTAGTAAGTATATATGTAAGATATATATCTGCGCTTATAAAGCCGTTTTCCACGCTGTGGAGCAGAGAGTTGTTGCGCCCGACTATGTATACAAAGATGAGGTCGAAGATAAGCTCGATATATTCCACCTTTTTTTCATCGTTCGCGCTGCCGATAAATTGTGACATGCGGGATTGTCTCCTTTAAATTATATAAATAGTTTTAACAATCAGTAAAAACGGGCGCGAAAGCCCGTTTTTATAATAATTTTTTATTCTCTTAATCGTGAGCTTTCCAGTTTATAAGATATTTTGCGACCTTCGCGCTCTGGTGGTCAACAAGCTCGCTTCGTCCCCGGTCAAGCTTCGCAATGGCCGCCATATCGTCCGCATCGAGCTTAAAGTCCCAGACGCTGAAGTTTTCCTCGATACGCTCCTTATGCACCGACTTCGGTATCACAACGACGCCCCTGTCCACGTTCCATCGAAGCACGACCTGTGCGACCGTTTTATTATGCTTTTTTGCGATATCCACAAGCGTTTCGTTCTCAAAAATGCCGAACTTCGCCTCCGCAAGCGGGCCCCACGCCTCGTGACGAACGCCGAACTCGTCCATCGCCTCGCGAAGCGTATTCTGCTGGAAGAAGGGGTGAGTCTCGACTTGATTTACGTGGGGGATCGTGTCGGCATTCATGGCGATATCGACGAGACGCGCGTCGTTGAAGTTGCTTACGCCTATCGCTTTTACGCGGCCGTCGCGGTACAGCTTTTCCATGGCGCGCCACGAGCCGTAATAATCGCCGAACGGCTGATGTATAAGATAAAGATCGACGTAATCGAGCCCCAACTTTTTAAGGGAGGCATCGTAAGCTGCCGCAGCCGCCTTTTCGCCCGCGTCCTGTATCCATACCTTCGTAGTTATAAAAAGCTCGTCGCGCGGCACGCCGCTCTTCTTTATCGCGCGCCCCACGGCTTCTTCGTTTTTATATATAGCCGCCGTATCGATGAGCCGGTATCCCGCAGAGATAGCCCACGACACCGAGCGTTCGCACTCGTCAAGATCGGACACCTGATATACGCCGAAGCCCAAAATCGGCATTTTAACGCCGTTCTTCAAAGAAACAAATTCCATAGTGACGCCTCCGTTATATTTTTTTATTAAATTTTAATATATTTTTGAATTTTTTACAATAGCCGCGTGTGATTTTGAAAAACGCTAAAAATTTTTTCGTCCGACCCCAAAATTTTCGCCGCGTCTTACGAATTATATAGCGTAAGGAAAAAAAGACCGCGTTTTCAAGCGGTTAGACCGTATATTCTAAGGAGGTATAACAAATGAAAAACAAACGTATGAAAAACAGAGTAATGGCGGCGGCGGTAACTACGGCTATGCTGGCCTGCTCGCTCCCTCTGTCGGCAATGGCGGCAAGCGCGCCTGGGGCAAGCGACGTTACGTTCACGTTCTCGCAAAGCGGAGTTGCGGCGTCGGGACAGCAAAGCGGCTATAAGATAAGCGGAACGTCGCTTACTATAAACGAAAGCGGCGTATATACCGTGACGGGCACATGTTCGGACGGAAATGTGACCGTCAAAAAGGAAACGGGCGACGTTACGCTCATACTTAAGGACCTGACGCTTGAAAGCGACGATACGGCTCCGATAGTATGCGGCAAATCAAACGACGTTACGATCTACACGTCGGGCACCGTCAATCTTACGAACAGCGAGGACATAGCAAACGAGGAAAGCGACGATTTCGAGGGCGCGGCTATCAAGGTAAAGTCGGGCGCATCGCTGACCCTTGACGGAAACGGTACGCTGAATGTCTACGGAAACTGCAAGAACGGCATAAAGGGCGCTGCGCTTTCAACGATAAGCGTTGAAAGCGGCGATATCAACATAAGCGCCGAAAATCACGGCCTTGCAAGCGACAATAAGGTAATTATAAACGGAGGCTCGCTCGATATAACGGCAGGAAACGAAGGCATTAAGGCAAGCCCCGACGACGATGACGCAGATTCGGCGGGCGATATTTCGATAAACGGCGGCACGATAGACGTTGACGCGGCGGACGACGCGATACACGCCGACGGAAATCTTTATATTTCCGGTGGAACGCTTGCTCTTTCGGCGGGCGACGACGCGCTGAAGGCCGAATACGACCTTACGATCGACGGCGGCGACGTTACCGTTGAGAAATGCTACGAGGGCATAGAAGGCGCGACAGTTAATTTAAACGGCGGACAAGGCAAGGTCAATGCCTCCGACGACGGCGTGAACGCCGCGAACGGCGACTTTACGAATTACGCCTTTGCGCTTACGATAAACGGCGGAAACTGGTATATCGATGCAGGCGGCGACGGCCTTGACTCGAACGGCACAATAACCGTGAACGGCGGCACGACCGAGGTCTTCGGCTCGACCAACAACGGCAACGGCGCGCTTGATTCGCAGACGGGCATCATAGTGAACGACGGCACTCTTTTGGCAGTCGGAATGTCCGGCATGGCGGAAACGGTAAGTAAAGGCACTTATGTATCGTTTGGCGCAGTCGGCGCGGGCATGGGCATGCAGCCCGGACAGGGCGATATGAGCGGCCAGCCGATGCAGGGCGATATGAGCGGCCAACCCATGCAGGGCGATATGAGCGGCCAACCCATGCAGGGCGATATGAGCGGCCAACCCATGCAGGGCGATATGAGCGGCCAACCCATGCAGGGCGATATGAGCGGCCAGCCGATGCAGGGCGATATGAGCGGCCAGCCGATGCAGGGCGGTATGAGCGGCCAGCCGATGCAGGGCAGCATGAACGGCCAGCCGATGCAGGGCGATATGAGCGGCCGGCCGATGCAGGGCGATATGAGCGGCCGGCCGATGCAGGGCGATATGAGCGGCCGGCCGATGCAGGGCGGTATGAACAGTATGCCTTCCGAACAGGGCGGCATGACTCCCGAGCTTTTCGGTATTGACGAGACGAGCGAAGCGATCGAAATAAACGACGCATTCTTTGCACGCGGCAATATGGGCGCTATGGATCAGCGCGACGGCCAGCCCATGCAGGGCGGCATGAAAGGTCAGTCTATGCCGGGCGGCGCGAACGTCCAGTCGGGAAGCGCCGTATCAGTTACGGCGGGCAGCAAGCTCGTTATAAAGGACGCCTCCGGCAATACGCTCTACACGGCAACGGCGCCCAAAAACGCGAACAGCGTGGTATTCGCGTCCGACGAGCTTACGGAAGGTGAAACTTATACGCTTTACGTAAACGACAGCGAAGCGGCTTCGTCTGAGGCCGTAAGCGGAAACGGTTCGATCGGCGGTATGGGCGGTCAGCCCATGCAGGGCAACCAGCCTCAGCAGGGCAACCAGCCTCAGCAGGGCGGCGGCTCGTCCGCAGGCGGTCAGTCTGCAAAAAGCGGCGTTTCTTCCGACGCCGGAAAACCGGACGCTCCGTCCGATTGGGCGAAACCCGAAATAAACTCTGCGATCGAAAAGGGACTCGTGCCGAACGACCTGCAGCGCGGTTATCAGAACAAGCTTACGCGCGGCGAGGCAGCACAGATGTTTGTAAAGCTTATCGAAAAGGCGAGCGGAGAGGATATCGACTCCTTCCTTGAAGATAAGGGCGTAAAGATAAACGAAGGCGCATTTTCGGACACGAACGACCGAAACGTGCTGGCGGCCAATGCGCTCGGCATCATAAACGGACGCGGGAACCGCACGTTCGACCCGAACGGCGAGCTTAAGCGCGCGGAGATAACCGCGATCTTGAACCGCACCGCGAACGTAATGGGCATTGAGACGAAGGGCTATAGTCACGAGTTCGGCGACGTAGGCGGTCACTGGGTAAACGGCGAGCTCGGATGGGCCGTACATAATCACATAATAAACGGACGTGGGGACGGCGTATTCGACCCCGACACTTCCGTGACGGATGAGGAAGCAATAGCGATAACTTACCGCGCATTTAACGCAATAGCATAATTTTTCCAAAAAAGCCGCAAAGTCCTTTGTGACTTTGCGGCTTCTCTATTGATGTATCTGCCTGCCGCGTGATAAAATCATATTGACCTTGAAACGCACAGCACAGAGGTGAAATCTTTTGAACGATCCGAATAAACTGATCATGGCTGCAAAAACGGACGAACGCGCATTTGAGGAGCTTTTAAACGAGAAAAAGGCGTGGATACTTTCCGTTGCATCCAAAACGACAGGAAGATACGTTACGGAAAGCGACGACGAATGGTCAACGGCCCTTCTTGCGTTTTCGGAGGCCGTAAAAGGATATGATGAGGGAAAAGGCACATTTGATTTTTTTGCCGCGCTCGTAATAAAGCGGCGGCTTACGGATGAAATGCGAGCAAGCGGCAAGGCCGCTTTGGAGCTTTCCGTTTCACCGGAGGCCTTCGGCGAAGACGGCGGCGAGCGCGGGCCTTTGGAAAATGTTGTAGGCGTAAGGATCGCGAAAAGCTCGATGGAGACGGCAGCCCAAGACGACGAGGCAAGCCGTGCGAGAGAAGAGATAGCCGCGATGCAGGCCATACTTAAAGAATACGGCTTTTCTTTTTTCGATCTGGCCGAATGCTCGCCGAAATCGCAAAAAACGAAAGCAAGCTGCCGCACGGCGGTGCGCGCGCTTATAGCGAGCGCCGCGCTTATGGCGAAAATGAGGCTTAAAAGAATGCTTCCGATAAAGGAGCTCTTTGAGGCAAGCGGCGTCGTGAAAAAGATCCTTGACCGCCACCGTCGATACATAATAGCCTCGGCGGAGATTTTGGACGGCGAGTTTCCGATACTTGCGTCGTATATCGACTACATACGAAGGGGGTGACTGTAATGAAAGCGATAATACTTGAAAAGCGCGGCGGTCTCTGCGCGCTGCTTCGTGAGGACGGCGTTGTCGTGACTGCGGCGGCAAGCGGCGAGATCGGCGAAACGATAGAGCTTGACGCTGAAATTACAAAGCTGCCCCTAAGGAAGAGAAAGTGGTTCAAATCAGTTGCGGCAGCCTTTATGGCGTTAGTCATATTGGGCGGTTCCTACGGCTATCTTACAGTTCCCGCCTCGGCGTACGTCTCGCTCGACGTGGGTGAAACGTCGGTAGAAATATCTATAAACAGGCTGGGGCGCGTTATTGCGGTTGCCGCTCTTAACGAGGACAGCGAGGAGCTTACGAAAATAATTTCGGACGAGATAATGAATATGAAAATGGAGGATTCGCTTGATGAAACGATAAAGACGCTCGAAACGAAAGGGTATCTTGACTCGGATGAAAGCTACATTATAGCGGGCGTTGCGTCAGATACGCCTTCGCAGAGCGAGCGCATAAGCGCCGCAGTCGAAAGCTCGGTAGGCGCATTGAGAGAAGACGTGCCGCTTTATACGATGGAAATGAGCCGTGAAGAACGCGGACTTGCGCGTGAAGAAAGGAAAAGCCCGGGACGATATATATTCGAGCGTGAGGGCATAGCTTTGCCGCACGGCGCCGATCCTTTGGCGGATACAGGGACGGGAAACGAAAGCGGACCGACATTTTCCGAGGTAACGCCGCAAGGCGAGATCTCGTCCGGTAAGATCACGTCGGAGGCAAGCGCCTCGAATGTAAGACCGAGCATAAATGAGCAAAAGCCGCACGTTTGGGAAGGCAGACAAGATGCGCGCAGTGAAGCGGTCGTTGAAGAAAACATTATAAATTATGAAAGCGCGCCGCCGCAGAATGACGCACGCCCCGAAATGGGAGAAGCCGGCGAAAACGCGCCGCCGCAGAATGACGCGCGTCCCGAAATGGGAGAAGGCGGCGAAAGCGCGCCGCCGCAAAGCGAAGCGCGCCCCGAAATGGGAGAAGGCGGCGAAAGCGCGCCGCCGCAAAGCGAAGCGCGCCCCGAAATGGGAGAAGTCAGCGAAAACGCGCCGCCTAAGGGCGACGCGCGCCCCGAAATGGGAGAATTCGGCGAAAACGCGCCGCCTAAGGGCGACGCGCGCCCCGAAATGGGAGAAGCCGGCGAAAATGCGCCGCCTAAGGGCGACGCGCGCCACGAAATGAGAGAAATCGGCGAAAACACGCCGATGCAAGGCGAAAGCGCACCGCCGCAGTTATAAAAAATGCCATGCCTTTTTACCGGGGGGCAGCGCCCGGGTGCGAGGGGACGCGGCGATTAGGCTTAGCATATAATTAAAAGACGGATGAGGCGAAAATATAGATCCGATGGCAAACAGCACAAACATTTCGCTTAAAAACAAATGAAAAGACGCTTTCAAAGGGATGTATATTCCCGTGAAAGCGTCTTTCTTTTATGCGTTTTTTAAAAGAGGCTGTTTTGCCGCATTCCCGTTGTCTTCGTTAAATTATTTTATTTTGCAAAAATGATCTGTCCGTCTTTCATCTTTGCCGTCACGTTGTCGCCCGCGGCAATGTCGCCCGAGAGCAGGTTTTCGGCCAGCGCGTCCTCCATATAATTCTGGATCGCGCGTCTTAGCGGCCTTGCGCCGTATACCTTATCAAAGCCCGCTTCGCTGATGTAGGAGATAACGTCGTCATCGACTTTGAGCCCTATCTGGAGCGTCAACAGACGCGATATGAGATTATCGATCATCTTCGAGGCGATGAGGCGTATATCGTCATGCGAGAGCTGATGGAATACGATTATGTCGTCCACGCGGTTTAAGAACTCAGGTCTGAACGTGCGCTTTAATTCCGTCATAACGGCCGACTTTATCTTCTTATAATCGGCCTCCTCGTTGTTGTCGCTCTGCTCAAAGCCCAGGCGCCTTTTGTCGGTTATGCTCTTTGCGCCGACATTAGAGGTCATAATGATTATCGCGTTCTTAAAGTCTACTCTTCGTCCCTGCGCGTCCGTTAAAATACCGTCCTCAAGTATCTGTAAAAGGATATTGAACACGTCGGGATGCGCCTTCTCTATCTCGTCGAATAAGAGCACGCAGTAGGGCATGCGGCGCACCTTCTCGGTAAGCTGGCCGCCCTCGTCGTAGCCTACGTACCCGGGAGGCGAGCCGACGAGACGCGATACCGTATGCTTTTCCATATATTCCGACATATCTATGCGTATCATGGCGTTTTCTGTGCCGAAGAGTATCTCGGAGAGCGCTTTTGAAAGCTCCGTCTTGCCTACGCCCGTGGGGCCTAAGAAGATAAACGAGCCGGTGGGACGCTTGGGGTCTTTAAGGCCAACTCTGCCGCGGCGAATAGCCTTCGCTATCGCGTGGACGGCTTCGTCCTGGCCTACTACGCGCTTGTGAAGTTCCTCTTCAAGATTTAAAAGGCGCTCCGCTTCCTGGCTTGCCAGCTTCTTTACGGGGATATTCGTCCACTGCGTTACGATGTCTTCGATAAGGTCGTGCGTTACTTCAAGCTGCGCCGAATGTGACGCGCTGCTCCATGCGCGCAGCTTTTCGTCGAGCTTCTTCTTCATTGCGACCTCTTCGTCGCGTATTGCAGCAGCTTTTTCAAATTCCTGCGCACGTATCGCCGATTCCTTCTCCTTCGAGATGCTTTGGATCTGCTTTTCAAGCTCCTTTAACTCCGGCGGCGCGGTGAAGGTCTTTAGGCGTATCTTAGAGGCCGCCTCGTCGATAAGGTCTATGGCCTTGTCGGGCAGGAATCTGTCGCCGATGTAGCGGTGTGAAAGCGTAGCCGCCGCTTCTATGGCTTCGTCAGTTATCGTTACCTTGTGGTGCGCCTCGTATTTGTCTCTTATTCCTTTTAAAATGAGTATCGTTTCGTCAACGGTGGGTTCCGCTACAGTTATCGGCTGGAAGCGTCGCTCAAGAGCGGCGTCCTTTTCTATGTGCTTTCTGTATTCGTCTATCGTCGTTGCGCCTATAAGCTGGAAATCGCCCCTAGCAAGCGAGGGCTTCAAGATGTTGGCCGCGTCTATCGCGCCCTCGGCAGCGCCTGCGCCGATAAGCGTATGCACCTCGTCGATAAAGAGGATAACGTTTCCGGCCTTCTTTATCTCCGACACGATGTTTTTAAGGCGCTCCTCAAATTCGCCGCGGTATTTCGAGCCTGCAACGAGCGAGGATATGTCAAGGCTTATGAGCCTTTTGTCCTTTAAATTCTCGGGTATATCGCCCGAAAATATTTTAAGCGCAAGCCCTTCGGCTATGGCTGTCTTTCCGACGCCCGGCTCGCCTATGAGGCAGGGGTTGTTCTTCGTGCGGCGCGACAATATCTGCATAAGGCGCTCTATCTCTGTTTCACGGCCTATGATGGGGTCTATCTTGCCGTCGCGCGCAAGGTCTGTAAGATCGCGGCCGTATTGATTTAAGGTGGGCGTTTGAGAATGGGCATGCCCCTTCTTTTCTCCGCCTAAAGAGGCCGATACCCCGGCCGTTGCGGTATTCGTTATCTGATTCTTTATATCGTTGTACATCTTTTGCGGATTTACGCCGAATTCCATAAGGAGACGGCATGCTACGCAGTCGGTCTCGCGAAGGAGAGCCATTAAAAGATGCTCGGTGCCGATGTAATTGTGCTGGAGCTTTCTCGATTCATTGAAGCTTACTTCGATTATGCGCTTTGTGCGCGGAGTAAGGCCGCGCGCAGCGGATTCGCTTGAGTTCTGGTCGGCGCCGCCGTCTTGAGAGACGGCCGTGCCCGTGCCTATGAGTTCTATTATCTCAGCGTCGGTTATGCCCTCGGCGGCAAGCACGCTCGATGCGATGCCGCCCTTTTCCTCAAGCAGCCCCAACAAAAGATGCTCGCTTCCCACATAGTCGTTTCCCAAACGTACCGCCGCCTCATGCGCGCGCTTTATCGCGTTTTCGGCGCGCTGGGTAAATTTATTTTCAAACATGGACATGAGTATTCCTCCTTTTGTATATAAGTTGCTCCCGAGACGAGGTTTTATATTTCAACGCCCGCAAGCTTTGCGCGGATATATTCTGCGCGCACGGCGTCGCGCTCCTCCTCGCTCATATTCTCATTTTCGTATTGCATCATGAGATTTGCCTTTTGGGTGCACACCATTATCTCGTTCAAAAGTGCGAAATCGATGTCGGGCAGAAGCCCCGTCGATACGCCGTAGCGCACGCCGTTCAACAGGTTTATCGTTTCCATCGAGGTCATTATTCTTGCCGCCTTCATCATGCCGAGACTGCGGTAGCAGTAATCCTCGATCTGGTCGCGGCGCCTTCCAACGCGCTCGCGGCGGGTGTTGCGCTCGTTTTCTACGATCTGGCGCGCTATCGTGTAGAGCTTTTCAAGTATCTCGTGCTCAGAAAGGCCTAAGGTCACCTGATTAGATATCTGATAAAGGTTTCCGTAGGGGAGAGAGCCCTCGCCGTACATGCCGCGTACGGTAAGGCCGAGCTTTGAAAGCGACTGGACCGTCGAAGACATCTTGCCGCTTAAAAACAGGGCCGTTAAGTTCATCATAACGGACACTCTCATGCCGGTGCCCACGTTAGTGGGGCATTTTGTAAGATATCCGTATTGATTGGAGAAGGCAAAGCCGAGCGCGCGGTCGAGACAGTCGTCTATTTTGCTTGCAAGATCGTAGCATTCGGCTATCGCAAGGCCGCTCATTATGCACTGTATGCGCACATGATCCTCCTCGTTTATCATTATGCTTACCGTCTGGTCGCCGTTTACTATGAGAGCGCGCTTTGCGGGCGAAGTTTCAAATTCTGTGCTTATAAGATGCTGCTCCGTCATGGCAAGACGCTCGTTGTCGGAAAGCTGCGTCATATCTATAAAGGTATAATCGCTGCCAAATACGCCAGTCTCCTTCTCCATTACGGCCTTTATTTCGGAGAGCATGGCGTCCTGCATGGCGTCGTCCATACGGCCGGGGAAGGGATAGTGCGAGAGGTTTCTGGCAAGGCGGACGCGCGTGGAGATAACGATATCGGAACAATCGCCCGTTGATTTATACCAGTTTCTGCTCATTTTTTTCCTCTCCTTTCGCCTGCAGCGCTTTTATTTCGTCGCGTATGGTAGCCGCAAGCTCATATTCTTCGTTCTGTACGGCTACGTTGAGCTTTGCTTTTAATTCTTCTATCTTTCTTGTCACGCTCATCTGTCCGTCGACGCTTGCGGGCACCTTGCCGCAATGTGTTGAGGCGGCGTGTATGCGGCGTATCGCGTTATCCATAACGTCCGCAAAGACGTTATAGCAGTTTGCGCAGCCGGCCTTGCCTGTTTTTTGGAGTTCCGTAAGCGTCATTCCGCAGAAGTCGCAGGCTATCGTTCCCGGCTTTGACTGCGAGGAGCTCTTTTTTCCGAACATGGATGCAAAAAAGCTGTCCATATCGTTCATAACTTCGCCGACGTTTATTTTATCGAGAGTAACGCCCAAAGCCTGCGCGCAGTCGCGGCAGATGTGAACAGTTTTCATCTCTCCGTCAATATTCTGTTTAAGTATCACCGTTGCCGGTTTCAAATTGCAGTATTCGCAAAGCATAACACTAACCTCCTGTGATTTTAAAGTAAGCTTATAAGCATGTTTTTAAATATGTCTGCGCGAACAAAGGCGCGCGTTTCGGCAGGTACGTTTTTAAGCGAGCTTTCTGATATGGCCGCGCTTATCATTTTTGCCTCTTCTTTAGTCATATAGTCGTATCCCGTCATATTTTTTAAAAAAATATTTGCGGTATTCTGATCCATATCGCCCTCTATGGAGTTTACTATATGCATTATAGTCTGCCGCCTGTCACAGCACATACGGGCGATACGGATGTATCCGCCGCCGCCGCGCCTGCTCGTTACTATATAGCCCTGATTGGGCGAGAAGCGCGTTGTTATGACGTATGTTATCTGCGAAGGCGCGCATCCGAATTTCATAGCAAGCTCGTTTCGGCCGATCTCGCATTCGCCGCTTTCCGACAGGCTTTCGCTGATAAATTCCGCGATAATATCGGACAGTTTCAAAATATTCGCCTCCGGTCGCAATGTTTTTTTGACTTTGACTGTTCTTGACTTTAGATTATATGATACATCCGCATCATAAGAAAATCAATGTACAATTTATGAATTTTTCAAATCTTTTTTAACATCATTGGGGTCAGCCGTGCGCGAATGCATATCGTGCTCGCCGCTTTTCAGAACGCGGGGAGTTTTTTCTTTGGAGGGACATACGTCAGAGGGGAATATCTCGTCTTTGGGGGTAGTCATATTTCGTAAACCGCCTTAGTTTATGTTGTATTGTTATAGTATGCTTTGTGCGGGAGCGTTTATGCGAGTAGGCGAAGACTCGCTTTTTTGGTAAAAAGCGCATGTAAACTTTTGAAGCGAGGCGTAAAGACATTTTGCTGCCTTTCCGACGGGGGTAACCTTATCTCTTGATTAAAAGCGATATTTTTTTTGAAAACAAAGGCTTTCATAACTGTAGATACGACGCCTCGCCCGCTTTTGTGATCTTAGATCGTCCCTAAAAATACGCCAAGCGGAAGATAAATAAAATTCGCCTTTTTAAGGCGGCATAAGGGAACTAATGGTAGTCGTAATACGACATAACAAATAAGACCCCTGCAGGATCGGCGCAAACGTAAAAAACGCGCGTTGAGTCTCATACCGGTTTACGGCATCAGACTCTTTTGCTTATATGACGTCTTTACAAATCCGCTGAAAGATGATAACATTTTGAGTGTGATTTATTAAGACGTTCCCCCTTAAGTTATAAATAAAAAAGAGTAGATACGGAGGGATACTATGAAGAAGAAACTACTTTGCATGCTGCTTGCGGCAATGCTTATCTTAGCCCTGTTCGCAGGATGCGCCTCTGACGGCGCGGGAGAGGATGCTTCGGGAAATGAGGCGTCCGACACTAAGACCGAAAGCGGCGCCGACGCGGCAGATTTGGACGAAATGTCCGAGGAAGGACCGGAGGTGGAGCTTGGCGCCCTTCTTGACGAGGCTGTTCCGCTTGCGGACGCTCCCAATTTAGGCATGGTGCTTACGACGACTGCGCCCGGAACGGATGTGAAGAGCAACGAATCTGCCGTTATTGATTATTCAAATACGAGCGACGGATATATTATGGCGTCATGGCTTGCCGATGCTTCGAGCGGCGTAAAGGTGCTCGTTGCGGGCCCGAGCGGGACTACATACCAGTATAATCTGCGCACCGACGGAGCATACGAGGCGTTCCCCCTGTCGGACGGAAACGGATCGTATACGGTAGGCGTTTATAAGAACACTTCGGGAACGAAATACGTGACGATACTTTCAGTAACATTCTCTGCGACGCTTAAGGATCAGTTCGCTCCCTTTATCAGACCTAATCAGTATGTATATTACTCCGAGAACAGCGAGGCTGTAAAGAAAGCGAAAGAGCTTTGCGCCGGAGCCGGCAACAATCTGGCAAAGGTGGAGAGCGTTTATAACTTCGTTGTAGGACATGTTACATATGATAAGGCGAAGGCGCAGAGCGTAAAGAGCGGCTATCTGCCCGATATTGACGAAACGCTGAGAACGGGAAAGGGCATTTGCTTTGATTATGCGTCTCTTATGGCGGCGATGCTCCGTTCGCAGGGAGTGCCCGTTAAGCTCGTTTTAGGTTATACGGACGGCGCATATCACGCATGGATAAGCGTTTGGAGCGAGACCGACGGCTGGGTAGAGGGCAAGATATACTTCAACGGCACCGAGTGGAAGCTTATGGATCCCACCTTTGCCTCCAGCAGCAACAACAGCGAAAGCGTATTGGAATATATCGGCAACGGAGAGAATTATACGGCAAAGTATCTGTACTGAGTGAGGGGTTAGCAGATGAGTAAAAGTGAAACCGTTCCGGAGAGGTACCTTCCGGTATTCTGTCAGGAGCTTTATCAGCTGTATCGTGCGGGAATAACTCCCGCCGACGGCATCGCTCTCCTTCGTGAGGACGAGGATGATCCGCAGGTGTCGCGCTGGCTTGACGTGCTTATCGACCATATAAATGAAGGTCTGACGTTGGCGGAGGCGCTGCGCAGTTCCAAAGTATTTCCGCAGTATATGACGGATATGATCGCGCTTGCGGAGAACACCGGAAGACTTGAGGAGACGCTTTTGGCGCTTGAACGCCATTATGTCAGAAAGATCCGCTTAAAGTCGGATATCCGCAGCGCCATCACCGTACCGGTGGTGCTGCTTGTGGTAATGATCGCGGTGGTCGTGCTTTTGATCACACAGGTGCTGCCGGTATTTGACCGCGTTTTCGCACAGCTCGGCGTGAGAATGGGCGCCGTGGCTTCGAGCATGATGAATGCGGGCGCAGTATTGGCCAAAACCGGGACGGGCATTGCCATAGCGCTTGTTGTCATTGTGATCATAGCGCTTGTAATAAGGCTTGTACCGAAGCTGAGAAGCGGTTTTTCATCATGGTTTACACTTCGTTTCGGCGGGCGCGGCATTATGGGCCAGATGGCGACTTCCCGATTCGCGTCGTCTATGGCTATGGCGACTGCCAGCGGTATGAATATGGAAGAAGCGGTGGATATGTCGGCGAAACTTTGCGGAGGATCGCGTGAGATAGACGCAAAGACCGCGCTGTGCAGGGAGAGTATAGAGGCGGGGGAAAGCCCTGCCGACGCGCTGGCAAAGAGCGGTCTTTTCTCTAAACGCGATTGCAGCCTTTTAAAGCTTGCCGAGCGCACGGGTTCGCTGCCTGAGACGCTTGAGAATTTGGCTGCCCGTCAGGAGGAGGAAAGCTTAAGACGCATAGACCGTGCGGTAGGCACGGTGGAACCGGCTATCGTCGTTATTACAAGCGTTTTGGCCGGTGTGATACTCTTAAGCGTAATGCTGCCTATGATGGGACTTCTGTCGGGGGTTGGATAAGCGATGAAAAGAAAGTATCGAAAACGGTGGGCATGGGTACCGTTTGCCCTCAGCATGGCGCTGTTTGTCGTTGTTGCGCTTTGGGCAATGTCGGGCGTACAGCAGGCAGCCGAGGCGTCGGAGCGTGACGGACTTAGGCAGGCGGAGTTGGCCGTTAGGCGCGCTGCGGTGAGCTGTTATGCCGTAGAAGGCGCTTATCCCGCGACATATGATGCTTTAAAAAGCGCAAGCGGGATAGCCGTTGATGAGGAGAAATATATAGTGTACTATGAAATATTTGCATCTAATATAATGCCGGAGATAACAGTTGTCCGGCGGCCGTCATGAAGACAAAAAGCGGCTCGGGTATAGCCGCATCATTGATAGTAGCCTGTGTGTTCGGAGTGGCGATGCTTTTGGCGCTTACGACGGGGGCGGGAGTTTACCGTCAGGTACAGGACAGGGTGAATGGATCTGCCGATGAGAGGCTCGGGATAACGTATATCACTGCGAAGATCCACAGCTATGACATGGCAGACTCCGTAAAGGCCGGCAGCTTTGGCGGTGAGGACGCCGTGTTTCTTCAGGAAAGGCTTTCTGACGGAATGGTTTGCGAGACGATCATATATGTGCATAACGGCTGGCTTATGGAGCTGTTTTGTGTGAAGGACAGCGGACTTGGGCCTGACGACGGACAACAGATAATCGAGGCGCAGGATCTGACTGTCACTCAGGACGGCAGAATGATCGGTATAGATTATACAGATGCTGACGGCAGACGTGAGACGTCATATGTATATTTAAGAAGCGGGGGATAGAATTGGAGAACCGTGTTAGGCCTACGCGGGCAGGTCTTTTTGCTATAGAGCTGCTTATCGCCGTCGGCATTTTTGCCTTTTGCGTTGCTGTCTGCGGCGGGCTCTTTGTGCGCGCCGAGGTAGTAAGCCGCGACAGCGTTATTTTGAATAAAGCCGTAAATGAGGCGCGCGTGGCGGCGGAGTGCTTTAAGGCTTCGGGCGGCGACATTGATAAAACGGCGCGGCTTACGGGCGGCGATGTAGAGAACGACGCTCTCGTTATTGAGCTTGACGACGGACTTGTCCTACATCTTAACGCAAAACAGGAAGACGGGTTTGTTTCCGGCAAGCTCGACGTCACGTTTGACGGGGAAGAGCTTATTGACTGGAACGTAGCCGCCTTGGAGGAAGAGACATGAAGCGGGGAGGACAGATCTCGGGCGTTGTATCGCTTGTTATGATTTTTTGCTCCCTATGCTTATGCGTGTTCGCAGTGCTTACGTTCTCGGCTGCAGATAAGGAGCGCGCCATGTGCGAGATGACGGCTCAGTCTGCGAAGGAGTATTATGCGGCGGATTCTGAGGCCGTAGAGCAGGTGGCAAAGCTTAAGCGCGGGGGAATGCCTGAAGGCGGTTCTGCCCTGATAGAGCTGCCGGTGGGCGCAGAGCAGACATTGCAGGTGGAGCTTCAAAACAGCAGCGGGGATATAAAGATCATTCGCTGGCAGACTGTCTTTACGGGAGACTGGGAGACTGACAATACAATCAAAGTATGGGACGGTAATTGACAATGGAGAATATTCGGACATATTTGGAAACGGCGGTCAATGAAAACGCGGCCGATCTGTTTCTTATAGCCGGCAAGCCGGTATCTATAAAACGCGCGGGAGAGATAAGGTCGATAAGCGACGGATTTCTTCTCCCGAAAGACGTGGAGGCTTTGGTGCGTGATATATATGAATTGGCACAAAGGCCGCTGCCCGAAAGCCCGCACGGGTGGGACGACGACTTTTCCACCTCCTTGCCGGGTCTTGCGCGCTTCCGCGTTAATATATTCAGACAGCGCGGCTCGCTTGCGGCCGTAATGCGCGTAGTCAAGTTCGGCATACCGAGCTGGGAGGATCTTAGCATTCCCGATGAGGTCATGAAAATATCAGAGCGCACGAGAGGTCTCGTTTTGGTGACCGGCCCTGCCGGAAGCGGCAAATCGACTACGCTCGCCTGCGTAGTCGACAGAATAAACCAAACGCGCAACGCGCACATAATAACTATAGAAGACCCGATAGAGTATCTTCATTCTCACAGAGAAGGCATTGTAAGCCAAAGAGAGCTGAACGTCGATACGGAAAGCTATGTTACGGCGTTAAGAGCAAGCTTAAGACAAGCTCCCGACGTTATCCTGCTCGGAGAAATGAGAGACCTCGACACGATACAGACAGCTATGACCGCAGCCGAAACAGGACATCTTGTAATATCCACGCTTCACACCGTGGGCGCGGTAAACACTATAGACCGAATCATAGACGTGTTCCCCCCCGGACAGCAGCAGCAGATACGCGTACAGCTGTCTCAGGTTTTGCGTACCGTAGTAAGTCAGCAGCTTCTGCCCACTGTGGACGGAGGGCTTACGCCGGCTTTTGAGATAATGCACTTAAACAACGCTATACGCACGCTTGTAAGAGACAGCCGCATCCATCAGATCGACGCAGCTATCCAAACGGGCTCCGGCGAGGGCATGATAAGCATGGACAACTCGATCCTTGCCTTAGTCAAAGCGGGGCGTATAACGAAGGACACAGCCGTCCATTATGCGATGAACCCCGATCAGATGATCAAAAAAGCATAAAATGAATAAGAAAAAATCGCGCCTTCTCAACCGAGAATTGAGAGGGCGCGTTTTTTATGCGGCAAAGACGTGATTGCCGATCCTTTTTATAACGGGGCGGCTCAAGATCCATTTGTTCGTTGATTTTGCGGGATTGTAATAATATATCGCGCCGCCCGAAGGGTCGCTTCCTGCCATGGCTGCGTCTGCGGCGCGCGCGCAGGCCGCATCGACGGGCTGATTGAACTGCCCGTCGTCAAGTGCGGAGAACGCGCCGGGCTGATATACGACGCCCGCGATGGTATTCGGAAACGACGGATGTTCGACGCGGTTAAGGATCACCGCGCCTACGGCCACCTGTCCTTCGTAAGGCTCGCCGCGAGCTTCGGCGCTTATTATGCGCGTAAGAAGGCTTCGCTCCGACTGCGTATAAGACGACTGCGAGCCCGAGCTTGTGATACCCATGGCATTAAGCGTTTGAACGCCTGCAATGCCGTCGCCCTTAAGGCCGTTTTTCTGTTGAAAGTATTTTACGGCCGCCTGAGTTTCACTGCCGTATATTCCGTCGATCGCGCCGTTATAGTAACCCCAGTTTTTGAGCTTTGTCTGTATGGTCTTTACTTCGTCGCCGCTGGAGCCGTAGCGCGAAAAGGTTTCGGCAGTTTCCGGTTTTATGCTTTGAGCATAAAAAACAAAGAGAAGAAGAGCCGCTATCAGTACAGCCGATATTAAAAGGGCGGACGCGGTGTTCTTGGACATGGCTTTTTTCATTATTCCTACCTCGTTATTTTTGTTTTCGAGGTTAGTTTTTCAAAAAAACTGTTTTTTATGCAACCTTTTACTCTTAAAGGCCGTCTAAAGGTATACAAAAACGGCAAAGAGTTATCTTTCGCTCACGGGCTTTTCCAAATTGAAGCGGAAAATATAATCGTCGAGGTCGCCCCGCCTTTTTACACTGTTGTCGGCGTCTTTATCGGTACGCTTAACGTCTCTGTGTGAAGAGCCGCGCGGCGCGCTGTTATACATGTTATTCAAACTCTGCACCTCCTTTTTGTGCTTTGAATATATACGTTATAATATGCGGGATTTTTGCGGAAGTTGCGTAAAAGTCCGATAAAAAATGATATACTAAAGATGAAGACATGAAGACGCTTTTTAAAAATGGCTGTTTAACATCATGTTTGCTGCCTCAGTAAGGCTTATATATGAGGTTCTTCGGCGCGTCTGCGCCTTGGAATGATATAAAGAACGTTTTTCCCTGCATTTAAGCAAGGAAAGCTTTCAAAATGACAAAAGCTTTAAGCAAAAACAAGTCAGTTTACAAAAAAGTAAGGAGTGAAGTAAAAATGAAAAAATTAGTTGCAGCCGCCGTGCTCGTATGTATGCTTGCGGCGCTTTTCGGCTGTTCGCAGACGACGACGGAGGAAAAGACTTATCCGTTCACGCCGGACAATTATCCTAAGGTGGACGGCTCCACGGCAACGATACCGCTGTCCGAGCAGTTCTTCTCCGACGCAACGGGAGTTTCTCTCGGCGACGCTTCGACGTATATCAAGCACAATACGACGCACAACGCATACGTGAACCTTATCAATAAGGACTGCGACGTCATCTTTGTTACCAGCCCTTCAGAGGAGGAATATGCCCTTGCGGCCGAAGCCGGCGTTGAGCTTGAGGTGCATCCTGTTGTAAACGAGGGCTTTATCTTCATGGTGAATGAGAAAAACCCCGTTGACGATCTGAGCTGCCAACAGATAGTTGATATCTATACAGATAAGATAACGAACTGGTCCGAGGTGGGCGGCGAGGATAAAGAGATAATCGCGTATCAGCGCGAGGTGAACTCGGGTTCGCAGACGGGCTTTTTAGATCTTGTAATGGGCGACGTTGAGCCTGCCGACGCGCCGACAGAGAAGCGCATAGTCGGAATGGGCGAGCTTGTTGAGGCTGTATCGGGTTACGACAACTCCGACCAGGCGCTCGGATACTCATATTACTTCTATGTGAACGAAATGTATGTGCGCGACGCGGCTAAGCTTATCTCGGTTGAAGGCGTATATCCCTCGCCCGAAACGATAGCCGACGGAAGCTATCCCTACACTACCGCTTATTATGCCGTGATACGCGCCGACGAGCCGGAGGACAGCCCCGCGAGAGCGCTCCTTAACTGGACGCTGTCCGAGGACGGACAGAATGCCGCAAAGGAGGCAGGGTATGTTCCGCTTGCATAAAAGCATAAAGCCGCTTGCCGCGGCGCTTGCGGGCGCGCTGATATTAGCGGCGCTTTTCGGCTGCGCGCAGTCTAACGGCAAAGAGCAGCGAGAGTACGTTTCCATAGAAAGCCCGATAATAAGAAGCGCCGCGCCCTACAAAGCGCCCGCCTCGCTTAAAGACGGCGCAAACAAGGTGACAGTCCCCGTCACGCCTGAGCGGATAATATATACGAACGGACTTGTGTTGAATCAGGCCGACGTTGAAATGGACGAAAGCGCCCAGAAAGCCGACGGATCGTCATCTGAAACAGGTGCTCTTGTTTTTTCGGAAGGCCGCATACATTATTACATAGCCAGCGGCCTTCTTGACAAGGAAGTTGAAACAAAGATAAACGATACGATATACGACACGGTCTTAGAGCTTTACAATGCAAAGCTGCCGCCGTATCGCGGTATACGCGCCGTCGATTTTTCGCGCTATACGTTTGAAAAAGAGGTGTACGTGCGCGAGTGCGCGAATTTCTCAAATATTCTTTCGCTGCTCGTTACGCTGAACGTTTACGGCAGCTACGAGGACGACGACGTTTACGATTCCGTTTTCATAGGAGACGCGGTCCCTCTCAATTTCGACCTGCGAACGGGCGAGCAGTTCCCGCTTTCCGATATGTTCGCCGACGATGCGGATTATAAGGAGATAATAAACGCACAGATAGCCGATTATCTTGCAAAGAATAATATGTCGGCGGGGGACGGCCCCGGGGAGGGCGAGTTCTACGAATACGACTCGAACCTATCGCTTGTTTATCCCTTTAAGGGCATATCCGACGATATGAAGTTTTCGGTGAGCGAGTATGGCATAGAGCTTATTTTTGATTACAACACGCCCGAATTTGACACCTCGTATTATTATGAAGCTTATAAGAGCTTCAATCCGGCGTATTTCAACATATCTTACAGCGAGCCGGAGGTGTCTGAAGCGATAGGCGTATTCTCGCGCTTTGAAACGCAGGACTCCATTTACGAAAACACGCGCGCAGAAGAGTTCATCGTATCAAATTATCCCGTGAAGTCAACAGATGCATATTATTCGCCGAACGACTTGGGATTTAATGATGAAGACTATCAGTACACTAACGTGAATATGTACGCCTCGATACCGTGCGACATATCTGACGACGCGCTTTCCGATATGATAAACGAAAAGTACGATGCGGCGGATGAAACGGTAAGGACGCTTGCAGAGGAGCTGTTTTCAAAGTATCGGGGCAGCACCGTTATGTTGAACGTAAGCTACTCTGTGACGCGCTACGGCAAGTATCTTTTGGAAAATGACTCAAGATACGTTGAGGTATACACGTATGACGACGATTATAACGGCAACCAGGAGTTATTTGACGTCCATAACAACCAGGCTCTTTACGACGAGACGACGGGGAGCGCAGTTGAGCTTTCCGATCTGTTTAAGGACGGTGTGGATTATAAAGCGCTGCTTGTTGAGAAGATAAAAGAAGAGCAGTCCCAGTGGGACAATGAATTAAAGGACGACGAGTATTATCTCGAGGCTATTGAAAAAGGTCAGTTCAATCTCTATCAGGAGGGGCTTACGATATCATATGAGCGTAACGCCGAATGGGGAGATTATTATTCGATCTCATTTGAAGCGCTCGGGCGAGAGAACCTTACGATATTTGACTGAGGCATTGTTGTTGTCTGAAATTAAAGAAAACAGGGCGCTTTTTTCCGTGAATTTCAGTAAAAAGCTCCTTTGAAAAAAGGATGAAAAAGCGGTAAAATATTCAACGTAAAAGAATAAAGGCGCGTATAATTGTTCAGCGTGAGATGAAGTTTCGTCTCACGCTTTCTTTTATCGCAAGGTTTTATGAAAGAGGGCAGAAGAAAATGGATTTTTATATGAAGCTGCCGCGCAGCAAAAAGGAGTTTGCACTTTTCATGCTCGTGATATCGGTGATCTCGGTAAACATCATAGCTCCGATAATTACGTGCTTTGAAATGGGATTTTCTCTTACGACATGGAGGTATACGCTGGAGGTCATACCCTTTGTGTGGCTGTGTGTAATAGCCGTGGTGCTTATAACGTATAAGCCCGCGAGCGTGCTTACAAATATGATTCTACGCCGAGAGGATAGCTTCAACGCTCATGTGTTGGCTAATATTCTTTTTTCGGTACTTCTTATGTCGGTCATACTGACGGTACTCGGATCATGGATAGGAGAACGCAATATAAGCATGGAGCCGATAACGATGTTCTTTTACAAATGGCCGAGAAACTTTGCCGTTTCGCTGGGAGTGGAAACATGCATTGCGCAGCCTATTGCAAGATTTGTCATGAGAAAGTATCACGAAAAGGCAGATGCAAAAAAGGACGCCGAAAGCAGGGAACGGGTATAAACGATAGGCGTATTCTTCTTTGAACGGAGAGCCGTTGGGCGGCAGCGAGATCGAAACGCTGCCGCTTTTTTGCGGTGATAATATGCTTTATAAAGCTGTACATATCGTATAAAAATATGATATAATTATTTATTAAATACATTTACGGAGGCTTTTATAATATGAAGCTGATGATTTTTGACGGCAACAGCATTATAAACCGTGCGTTTTATGCGATAAGGCTGCTTACGAATTCAAAGGGGCAGCCGACGAATGCCGTTTACGGTTTTTTAAACATTTTTTTAAAGTTCATCGAGGATGAAAAGCCCGACTGCGTCTGCGCCGCGTTCGATCTGCCGGGCGGTACGTTCAGAAACGAGATGTATTCGGGATATAAGATAAAAAGAAAGGGTATGCCGGATGAGCTGGCCGCTCAGCTTCCCGTTGTAAAGGAGATACTTTCCGCCATGAACGTACCGTGTCTTGAATGCGCGGGCTTTGAGGCCGACGACATAATAGGCACCGTGGCGCGACTTTGTGAAAAGCAGAACGTTTCATGCGATATAGTAACGGGCGACCGCGACGATCTGCAGCTTGTAAGCGATAAAACCAATGTGCTTCTTATTACGACAAAGGGAGGACAAACGCTTACGACGCGATATAATCCCGAAGAGGTCGAAAAAAACTACGGCCTTAAGGTTTCTCAGCTTATTGACTTAAAAGCTCTTTGGGGAGATGCGTCGGACAATATTCCGGGAGTTGCGGGCATAGGAGAAAAGACGGCCGCATCCCTTTTACAGAAATACGGCACGCTTGACGAGATATATAAGGAGGGCGCGATAGACAAAGAAAAGGCAGGCGTTAAAAATAAGCTTATCGCAGGGCGCGATATGGCGTATTTAAGCCGCACGCTCGGCACGATAAGGACCGATGCGCCGATAAGCTTTTCGCCAGGGGATGCGCGCATAAGCCCGTATGATACCGACAGGCTTTACGCGATACTGTCGGAGCTTGAGCTGAAGGCTTTTATAACGCGGCTGGGCTTAAAGCCGGAAAAAAAAGAAACGGATGCGCCGGGAAGGGAAAAATATGAGGCTCTGCCATATGACGACAGTATAATAAAGAGAATACAAAATGAAGGCGTTATGTACTACATCATGCAGAGCGAACACACATATGTTTTGTGCGGCGAAGCAGTATATAAATGCAAAAATGAGGCTTTGGGCGCGTTGTTTTGCGATAAGACCGTAAAAAAACGCGCATATGACATAAAGCGCGATATGACAAAGCTTGGCTCGGAAGAGCTTCGCTATTTGGGCGGCGACTTCGACTTTATGCTTGCGGCTTATGTTGCCGATCCTGCGCTGCCCGCAGGCGGATTCTTTCGGGCGGCGGGACGCTTTTTGGAAAGCGGCATATCTCCTATGGGGGACATATACGAAAGCGAGGACGACGCCTGCGAGGCGCTTGTAAATATGCCGGCGCTCTATGAAAAGATGTGCGATCATATAGAAAAGAACGGTCAGCACCGTTTGTTTTACGATATCGAGATGCCGCTTGCGGGCGTGCTTTTCGAGATGGAGCGCGAGGGTATGTATATCGACGCGGACGTGCTTGACGAGATAGGGCGCGAGCTTTCGGAAGCGATAGAGCGCTCGACGCGCGAGATATACGACATTGCGGGGGAGGAGTTCAACATAGGCTCGCCGAAGCAGCTCGGCACTATACTGTTTGAGCGGCTCGGGCTTCCCGTGCTCAAAAAAACCAAGACAGGATATTCTACAGATGCGGAGACGCTTGAAAAGCTTGCGCCGTATCATCCGATAATCGATAAAATTCTTGAATATCGGCAGAAGACTAAGCTAAGCTCCACTTATATAGAAGGTCTTAAAAAGGCGCGCGATGCGGACGGCTATCTTCACACCTGCTTTAATCAGGCACTGACGCATACGGGGCGGCTTTCGTCAACGGAGCCTAATCTCCAGAACATACCCGTCCGCCTGCCCGAAGGACGGCGGATACGCAAGGCGTTCGTATGTGAGCGCGAGGGATACGAGTATCTTTCGGCCGATTATTCGCAGATAGAGCTGAGGGTTTTGGCGGGAATGTCCGGCGATGAGACGATGACGCGGATATTCTCTGAGGGCGGCGATATCCATACGGCCACGGCAGCTCAGGTCTGGGGAGTAAAGCCACAGGATGTGACGCCTGAAATGCGTTCGGGCGCAAAGGCCGTAAACTTCGGAATAGTATACGGCATATCGGGTTTTACGCTCGCGGGGAATATAGGCGTGAGCGTGAAGCAGGCAAAGGAATATATAGACAGCTATTTTAAGACGTTCGGCGGCGTGCGCCGTTATCTTGACGAGGTGGTAAAGCGCGCGAAAGAGGACGGATACGTTAAAACAAAGTTCGGACGCGTGCGCTTTATCGACGAGCTTAAAAGCTCGAATAAGAATGTGCGCGCCTTTGGCGAGCGCGTGGCGTTAAATACGCCGATACAGGGCACGGCGGCCGATATCATCAAGCTTGCGATGGTTAATGTTGACAGGGCGCTGAAAAAAGAAGGGCTTGAAACGAAGCTCGTGCTTCAGATACACGACGAGCTAGTGCTTCTTGCAAAGGATGAGGAGCTTTCGCGCGCAAGCGAAATACTTGTGCGCGAGATGGAGAACGTGTGCGATATAGGAGTGCCTTTAAAGGTGAGCGTAAGTCACGGAAGGTCATGGTACGATGCAAAGTAGTTTCGGGACACAGGCCCCAAAAAGCCGCCTCGCCTTTACCGCGAGAAACGACGCAGAAGATCTTTTTTGCGCATTGGGATCACATAAAAGAATAATGTTAAGGAGGAGAGTATGAATATACTGTTCGTATGTACGGGAAATACATGCCGAAGCCCGATGGCTGAGGTAATGATGATAGAGCTTTTGAAGGAAAAAGGCATAAAAGACGTTTGGGTGTCCTCTGCTGGTACGGCCGCCTCGTTTCCGAGCGGAGCAAGCTACAATTCAATAATGACGATGGCGAAAAAGAATATAGACCTGACGTCGCACACCTCGCGAATGCTTACCGACGGGATGCTTGAGGCGGCCGACGCCGTTTATACGATGACGCGCTCACAGAGCATGCAGATAAAGCGCATGTTCCCGCAGTTTTCGCATAAAGTGCGCCCGCTTGCCGCAAACGATATAACAGACCCCTTCGGAGGCGATCTTTACGAATATCAGGCCTGCGCCGATGAGATATACGAGGGACTTTTAAACATATTGGGAGGGCTTTAAAATAAACTTTACTATAAGAGAATGCGCGACGGACGATGCGCACGCGGTCTCTCTTATCGAGCGCGAGTGCATACTTAATCCGTGGAGCGAGGAAATGATATATGAAGATATAGAAAAGCCGTATACGCATTATTTTATTGCCTTTTCGGGCGGTGAAGCGGCGGGCTTTATAGGCGCGTCGCTTACTATAGATACTGCCGATATAACAAATGTGGCCGTGCTTCCGGCGTTCAGAAGGCGCGGTATTGCGCGGACACTGCTTCTTTCAATGGAGACGCGCCTTAAAGAAAAGGGCGCGCGTGAGATCTTCCTTGAAGTGAGAAGAAGCGCGGATGCAGCTGTTTCGCTTTATAAATCGGCCGGATTTGAAGAGATATCGGTGCGGCGCGGTTATTACAGAGAGCCGCGTGAGGATGCGCTTATAATGAGGCGTGAAATTTTTTAAACGATAAAAGGAGAGACTCGGTCTTGAAAATTCTTGCGATAGAAAGCTCGTGCGACGAGACTGCGGCGGCAGTCGTAAAAGACGGGCGTGAAGTTTTGTCAAACATAGTAAACACACAGATAGCGGAGCATGTGAAATACGGCGGCGTAGTGCCGGAGATCGCATCGCGGCGCCACGTTGAAAACATATCATTCGTTGCGCGCGCGGCGCTTTCGGATGCGTCGCTTACGATGGAGGATATAGATGCGGTCGCCGTGACGTATGCGCCGGGACTTATAGGCGCGCTGCTCGTAGGCGTAAATTTCGCAAAGGGCGTGTCGTATGCGCATAAAAAGCCGCTCATACCCGTGCATCATATACGTTCGCATGTTGCGGCGAATTACATAGCTCACCCCGATCTTAAGCCGCCGTTTATCGCGCTTATCGCGTCGGGCTCGCACAGCCATATCGTGATCGTCAATGATTATACGGAGTATAAGATACTCGGCCGCACGCGCGACGACGCTGCGGGAGAGGCCTTTGACAAGGCGGCGCGCGTGCTGGGGCTTCCGTATCCCGGCGGAGTGCATATTGACAGGCTTGCGCGGGAGGGAGACGCGCAGGCGATAAAATTCCCCCGCGTTCACTTTAAGGACGCGCCTTACGATTTCAGCTTCAGCGGAGTAAAGACCTCTGTCATAAACTACGCGCACACGATAAAGCAGAGAGGAGAAGAGCTCGACCGCGCCGATGTGGCAGCTTCCTTTTCGGAAGCCGTAACGGGGATCCTCACACAAAACGTGATAAAGGCCGCGCTTTCTTATAATATACGCACTGTTGTTATGGCAGGGGGCGTATGCGCAAATTCCGTGCTTCGTGAAAAGCTTTCAAGCGAGGCAAAGAAGCACTCTCTGAGCCTTTATATGCCGCCGATATCTCTTTGCACCGATAACGCGGCCATGGTGGGATCTCAGGCCTTTTACGAGTTCAAAAACGGGCGCACGGCAGATTATACTCTAAACGGCAAATCGGCCGAATCCATTGAATGAGCAAAAATATTCAGGACGAGTCAATAATGAAAGAAAACAGCGTTATGTAAACATGGGTTTTAAAAAGACGATATTTTTTTCGTGTTCATATTTATTTAAAAACTTAAAAAACCGCGTGAAATTGCGGCTTGTACTGTTCAAAACCCTGTTGATAATGTGGAAAAGTCAATGAAAGAGGACTTTTTTTTCGGCTTATGAAAACTTGTCCGCCTATTTTATGGTATTTTTGCATACCTGGACAAAACAGAACAAATCTTTTAAAAACCGCAAAAGCGGAGGTGAAAGTTTGAACAATACTTTGGTAAAAAAACTGAAAGAAGCGGTAATTGCAATACTTCCGATAACTGCGATAGTGATCATACTGAATTTTACCGTAGCTTCGATGCCGTGGGGAACGCTTGCTCTTTTTTTGGTAAGCGCGGTCTTGCTTATCATAGGCATGGGGCTTTTTACGCTTGGCGCCGACGTTTCAATGATGCTTATGGGAGACCTTATAGGCTCCGAGCTTTCAAAATCGCGCAAGCTGTGGCTTTTCATAGTTGTGTGCTTTGTTTTAGGCTTTGCCGTAACTGTGGCAGAGCCCGACCTTTCGGTGCTGGCCGGTCAGGTGCCTTTGATACCTGACAGTACGATGATCTTTACCGTTGCGCTGGGAGTAGGCATATTTTTGGTGCTTGCGGCGCTCAGAGTAATATTCGGGTGGAATTTAAAAATAACGCTGCTTGTTTTATATGCGGCTGTATTTATAATGGCGCTTTTTGTTTCCGACGGTTTTTTGGGCGTGGCGTTCGATTCGGGCGGCGTGACTACCGGACCTATAACGGTGCCGTTTATAATGGCGCTTGGCATAGGTATTTCGGCCGTGCGCGGAGGCGCAAGCTCGCGCGACGACTCTTTCGGATATATTGCGCTTTGCTCGGTAGGGCCGATAATAGCTGTAATGGCGCTGGGCCTTTTTTACGGTTCGCCGTCAGGCTCGCAAAGCCTGCCCGAGCTTGCAGAAATAAACGGCGCAGGAGAGCTTTTTAGAGCGCTGTTTTTAAGCTTGCCGAAATATTTTTCGCACGTTGCGCTGGCGCTTATGCCCATACTCGTGTTCTTTTTGATTTTTCAGGCTATATTTTTAAAGCTGCCAAAAAGAAGCCTTGCGAAAATCTTTGTGGGCGCGGGCTATACATATATAGGACTTGTGATATTTTTGAATGCCGTAAACGTGGGCTTTATGCCCGTCGGTTATCACATAGGGCAAAGCATTGCGGGGCTTTCGTACAACTGGATACTTATTCCCATCGGAGCGCTTATAGGCTTCTTCGTCGTGATGGCGGAGCCTGCCGTACATGTGCTTACCGAGCAGGTGGAAAGCGTGTCGGGCGGCTCGATATCGAGAAATTCCATGCTTATGTGCATGGCGATAGGCGTGGCGGTTTCTCTTGCGCTGTCTATGATAAAAAGCCTTAACGGGCTTTCCCTGTGGTGGTTTATTGCGCCGGGATACGCGCTTGCGATAATACTTTCATTTTTTACAAGCGATGTGTTCACCGCGATAGCATTCGACTCGGGCGGCGTTGCTTCGGGACCGATGACGGCTACGTTTTTACTGCCGCTTTCGATGGGAACGGTACTACGAACGGGCGGAGACATGATGACAGACGCTTTCGGCATTGTGGCAATGGTAGCCATGACGCCGCTTATAACGATACAGATAATGGGTCTTATCTATAAAATAAAGTTAAAACGCGGCGCGAATGTATCACAGGAGCCGTCTGACGAAGAAGATATCGTTGAATTTGAGACCGAGTCTGAAAATGAAGCTGAGGCTGAAGCTTGGGACGACGTCGAGGCTAGGCATGAAGCCGAGACCGAGAATAAGGCTTAAGCATGAGTGCAAAGGGGGAGCATATGCAAAAAGAATTACAAAAAGGCGTAAGGCCCATAAAGTTGCTTATAGCCATAGTTTCGCGCGGACAGGGGCCTAAAGTATCGAAGGAGGCGCACCGTCTGGGCGCGCACGGCGGCATTGTTGCGCTGGGACGCGGCACTGCGCCGAGCGAGATGCTCGACATACTGGGTATAGGCGGAAGTGAAAAGGATATATTCATATGCGCGGTGTATGCAAATGAGGCGCATGATATACTGACGGCGCTTTCCGATAAAATGGGATTTGAAAGGCCCGGCGGAGGCGTGGCGTTCACGATACCTGTTCAAAGCGTCGGGGGAACGACGCTGCTTGGCATGTTGATAGGAGAGAAGATAATTGAAAGGGGCGAAAGAGGTTGAGTTCGGAGCTTTATAAGAACGAAAAATACGAGCTGATACTAGTTATCGTAAATCGCGGGTTTGCAGACGACGTTATGGACTCGGCGCGAAGCGCGGGCGCGAACGGAGGCACGGTATTTTTGGCGCGCGGCACCGGAAACAAGGATACAAAGAAGTTTTTCGGCATAACGATACAGCCCGAAAAGGAGATAGTAATGATACTTGTGCCGCGCCAGAAAAGGAGAGATATCATGCGCGCCGTAAGCGCGGGCGCCGGATTGAACAAAGAGGGACGCGGTATGGCAATATCGCTGCCTGTTGACGATATAGCGGGAGTTATAAGAATGATGAGCGAGGAATAAGGCGCGTATTAAAAGCGGCAGGTCCGGTCATAATATCATGCGGAGGTGTGTATTCGCATGAAAGCCATAATTTTAGCGGGAGGACGCGGCGTTAGGCTTTGGCCTTTAACGGCTGCGCGTCCAAAGCCGCTTGTGCAGGTGTTCGGGGTACCCGTAATTGAGCACGCTTTGCGTGCGCTGAAGCGCGCAGGGATCACCGATATAGGTATAACGCTGGGCGTTATGCCCGAAAAAATAACGCAGGCGCTTCAAAGCGCAGCGGACGTTTCGCTTTCCTTTTTTAAAGAAGACAGCCCGCTTGGAACTGCCGGGTCAGTAAAGGCTGCCCGGCGTTTTTTTTCGGATGATGAGGATATCGTAATAGTAAGCGGAGACGCGGTATTCAATCTCGATATAAGCGCGGCGGTGCGCTTTCACAAGGAGAAGAATTCCGATGCTACTATACTGCTTTATCATGTGTCCGACCCGTCGCAATACGGCACCGCGCTTGTAGATGAAGATATGCGCATAATCAAATTCTGTGAGAAGCCTGCGTGGGCGCGCGTTTATTCCGATATGATAAATACAGGCATATATGTTTTAAAGGGCGAGCTTTTTAGGCTTGTGCCGGAGGGAACGTATTTTGATTTTGCAAAGGATCTCTTTCCGCTGGCGCTTGAACGCGGAGATGCGCTGTTCGGATTTGACGCGCGCGGATATTGGCGCGATATAGGCGATCCGCAGTCTTATCTTAAATGCCACCGCGATATTTTTGAAAATGTCGAAGGTATAGGCGAAAGCCTGCTGGGTCGTGATCTCGGCCGCGTTTGGGACGTGAACTCATACGAGGAATACGACGAAGCGAGCATAATACCGCCTGTATATATAGAACGCACAGCGCGTATTTCATCGGGCGCGCAAATAGGGCCGTACACCGTTATAGGCAGCGGCTGCGAGATCGCGTCGGGCGCAAAAATCGAAGACAGCGTTGTGCTTGACGCAGTAAAAATAGACAGGGACGCCCTTATTCGCGGGGCTGTGGCAGACGAAGGCGCCGTTATAGGAGAACGGGCGCATATAACAGAGGGCTGCGTACTAGGCGCGGGCGCAAGTGTCGGAAGCAACGCAGATATCGGGCGAAGCATGCTAATAAGATGCGGCGCAGAGATATATTCGGGCGCAGAGAGCGTGAAAATAACGACGAACGGAGCGCGTATAAAGATTTGCGATGATTTTTCGCCGGAGTCGGCGATCGGTATGGGGGCGGCGCTTTCACGCATATTCGGCGGAGAGCTTATAGCTGTGGGAAGCTGCGGACGCCGCGAAGCGGATCTGATAAGCTCTCTCATCGCACAGGGTATGGCGATCGACGGCACGAGCGTTTTGGACGTTGGAGCCTTAAATTACGGCGCATGCGCATATATTACGGCGCGCGCAGGATGCTCGGGGGGCGTGTTTTCGGAATGTGCCGAAAGAGAGATAAGAGTTTTTCTTATAGGAGAAGATGGGCTGCCCGTAGCGCCCAGGGTGACGGACGCGCTTTCGCGCGCCTTAAAGCAGCGCAGAAGCTTTGATTTTTCGCGTCTTAAATCGGCGCGGCGTTTAAGCTTTCCCGATGCTTCTTCGCTCTATATCGACGCGGCGGCGAGGGCGCTGAGGCTTTCTGATACGGGAGAAATATGCCTTACGGGACGCGGAGCGGACTATGAAGCGGCTAAGCGTATATTTGAGAGGATAGGCGTAGATCCGGACGGCCCGCCCACGTGCGACGTATATGACATAACAAACGGCAAGCTTGAGATAATAACACGAAAAAATGAAATTATCGCGGGCGAGCGCATTATTATGCTCTGTGCGCTCGCATATTTTAAGGAGGGCTCTCAAAAACCGTTTGCGGCGCCGTCTCATGTAAGAGACGCGCTTTATGACACAGCGAAAAAATACGGCGGCAGATTTGCATTAGGAGAACGCGAACAGTCAAATGAAACGGCGGCGCTTTTATACGATGCGGCGGCTCAGACCTGCTTTATAGCTTGTCATACGATATATAACGGCATCGGCGCAGACGAGCTCGCCCGGGAGCTTCCGAAGGTGCACTCAGCTTCGCGCAGTATACCGTGCGCACCGTCCGGACGCGCGCGTCTTATGGGACGCATAGTGTCGTATGCGGGAAAGGACGCCTCTTTGGGCGACGGAGTTAAGATAACTCGCCCGCGCGGGAGCATTACAATAAGGGCCGAGGAAGACGCGGAGCGTCTTACTCTGCGGGCGCAGGGAGAAACGCTTGAGGCAGCCGAGGAGATATGCGACTTTTTCGACGAGCTCATACGCGGATATACGCATGAAGCGTGAAGCGTGTTTTTTTATGTTCTGCCCATCTTATGACAAATAAGACGGGCAGTTTCTTTATGATTCGCGAAAGGCGGCGCGCTTTTATTACGCCGCCTTTCTTAAATCAAAACGATTGAAACGGCGCGCTTTTATGTGTATAATATTTTAATAAGACTGCATGAGAGTCTTTTTTTGGATAATATAAGGTGGATTTTGAGGGTTCGTTTTATGATATATTTTGACAACGCCGCGACGACGCGCCCGTATACGCAGGCGATAGACGCGGCCGACAGGATAATGCGAGACGTTTTTGCAAATCCGTCCGCCATACATTCGTTCGGTATGGAAGCCGGAGCCGAAATGAAGGCGGCGCGCGCCGCGATCTCGCGTATACTGGGCGCAAAGCCGGAGGAGCTTTATTTTACCGGCGGAGGCACTGAGGGCAACAATATCGCTCTGTTCGGCACGGCGGACGCTAAGAGGCGCATGGGAGAACGCATCGTGATATCGTCTGTTGAGCATGCGTCTGTGGAAAATCCCGCGAAGGAGCTTAAAGCGCGCGGCTTTGATGTGATAAGCGTACCGGCGCCGAGAGGACAGGTCGATCATGACGCGCTTTTTCGGGCGATCGACGACAAGACTATATTGGTGAGCGTGATGCTTGTTAATAACGAGCTTGGTACGATAAACGACATTGCGCAGATAAGAAAGCTTATGGACGAGAAATGTCCGCGCGCGACGCTTCACTGCGACGCTGTGCAGGGCTTTTTAAAGATCGATTTTTCCGTTAAGAGTATTTTGGCCGATATAATAACTATCAGCGCGCATAAGATACATGCGCCGAAGGGCGCAGGCGCGCTTTACATAAAGCGCGGGACTAAGATAAATCCAATAATTTTAGGCGGAGGTCAGGAGGCGGGAATGCGCTCCGGCACTGAAAATCTGCCGGCCATCGTCGCGTTTGCCGAAGCCGCAAAAAAGGGGTATGCAGAATTTTCTGCGCGCGAATCGCGTGCGCGAAAGATAAAAGAACGCATTGTCTCGGAGCTTTTCAGATACCCCGAATATTTTAAGATAAACTCGCCCGAAAATTCGAGCCCTTTTATATTAAACGTTTCGACGCCCGTAATGAGCGAGACGATGCTCCATTATCTCGAATGCTTCGGTATATATATCTCAGTCGGGTCGGCCTGCTCGTCCAAGCATAAATCAAAGAGCATTCTTTCACGCGCGGGATTTGATGAGAAAACATATAAAACGGGCGTTCGCATAAGCATAGGCGATAATAATACCGAAGAAGAAGCCGTGATTTTGGCGGCGCGCATGACAGAGGGCGCGCGTACGCTCATACACGCATAACAGGAGGACGTATGAAAGAGATAATTCTTCTTAAAATGGGCGAGCTTGTCTTAAAGGGCTTAAATCGCAAAAGCTTTGAAAACAAGCTTATAGCCAACGTAAGACGAGCTATAAAGCCTTACGGCAAATTTACGATAACTCATGCGCAGTCGGCGGTGTATGTTTATCCCGAGGGCGACGCTGATATTGACGAGGCAGTTGATGCGCTTAGCCGCGTGTTCGGTATAGCAACGCTTTCGCGCGCCGGAGAATGTGAAAAGGATATGGATAAGATACTGCCGTTTACCGCACAGTACTGTAGCAAAGAGCTTATGGGCGCGCGCACGTTCAAGGTGGAGTCAAAGCGCTCGGATAAAAGTTTCCCCCTAAAGTCGCCCGAGATCGCGGCCGAGGCGGGAGGTTATCTTCTTGAAAAATTCCCGCATCTTAAAGTTGACGTTCATTCGCCCGACGTCGTGGTAAACATAGAGATACGCGATGAGATGGCCTACGTTCATGCGGGGCGCATAAAGGGCGCGGGAGGAATGCCCGTGGGCACGAACGGAAAGGCCATGCTCATGCTTTCGGGCGGCATAGACAGCCCCGTCGCAGGATATATGGCCGCAAAGCGCGGCGTGGAGTTGTCGTGCATACATTATTTCAGCTATCCGTATACGTCGATGCAGGCGCTTGATAAGGTAAAGGAGCTTGCATATATACTTTCGCGTTACGCGGGGCGCATGAACCTTTACATCGTGCCGTTCACGAAGATACAGGAGCATATAAGGAAATACTGTCCCGACGAGCTTACCACTTTAGTTATGCGGCGCATAATGATGGAGATAGCCTGCGCCAAGGCCGAGCAAGTGGGCGCGCTCGCCGTAGTGACGGGAGAGAGCATAGGCCAGGTGGCAAGCCAGACGATGCACGCGCTGGCTTCGACCGATTCGGCGGCGACGATGCCGGTGCTGAGACCCGTTATAGGCATGGACAAGACGGAGATAGTCGCGCTATCAAGAAAGATAGGCGCGTTTGAAACGTCTATTCTGCCTTACGAGGACTGCTGCACGGTGTTCACGCCAAAGCATCCTAAGACGCGGCCTAGCGTTGAGGAAGTTAAGGCGGCCGAGGCGGCGTTCAACTTTGCGCCGCTTATTGCGGAGGCTATGGATAATATAAAGAAAATACGTATAAACTTTGAAGAACAGGAATAAAAGAGGAGGACGTTATGGAACAGGCCAAGAAAAAGAGCGCGGAGCTTATCTCAATAGGAACGGAGCTGCTTTTGGGCAATATTCTTAACACGAACGCGAAGTATATCTCGGAAAAGCTGTCGCAGATGGGTATCGACGTATATTATCAGACGACTGTGGGCGACAACCCCGACAGACTTGAGCGCGCGCTTGAGCTGGCAAAATGCGCGCCGACATAATCATAACGACGGGAGGACTGGGCCCCACTTACGACGACCTTTCAAAAGAGACGATAGCGCGGGATTTCGGCAAGAAGCTCGTTATGCACGAGCCGTCGCGCGCGCGCATAGAGGGATTTTTTAAGAAGATAAAGCGCGAAATGACGCCTAATAATTTAAAGCAGGCGCTTATGCCCGAGAGCGCGGTAATCTTTGAGAATAAAGTGGGCACGGCCCCCGGATGCGCCGTGGAGGACGACAACGGGAAGATCGCAATAATGCTGCCCGGCCCCCCCAGAGAGATGAAAACGATGTTTGAAAATTCGGTAGTCGATTATCTGTCGCAGTTCTGCGATTCCATTATCGCATCGAAGACGATATATACGGCGGGGATAGGCGAGTCAACGCTTGAAGATAAGCTTTACGACATGATGACGACGTCCACGAATCCGACGATAGCTCCCTATGCAAAGGAAGGCGAATGTATCTTACGCGTTACGGCGAAGTGCAAGACGAAAGAGGAGGCCGAAAAGCTCATCGACGAGGCGATAGAAAAAGTGAGAGCGCGCGTGGGCGAATATATTTACGGCGTGGATATAGGAACGATAGAGAACGCGATTGTTAAGCTCTTAAAGGAGAAGGGACTTAAAGCTGCGTTTGCCGAAAGCTGCACCGGCGGTCTTATCGCAAAGCGCATAACCGATATAGCGGGCGCGTCCGAGGTGTTCGAGATGGGCGTTGTGGCGTATTCGAACGACGTTAAAATAAAGCTTTTGGGCGTGGATGAGAGCATTATAAAGGAGCACGGCGCTGTAAGCGAAGAATGCGCCGCAGCTATGGCGAAGGGCATATATAAGATATCGGGCGCCGACTTCGGCCTTGCCGTTACGGGCGTGGCAGGCCCCGGCCAAAGTGAAAACAAGCCCGCAGGCCTTGTATATATCGCGCTTTACGACGGAAAGGAGCTAAAGACTAGGCAGCTCAATATTTCCTACACCGTGCGCGAGATGGTTCGCCTGCTTTCGGCGAATTATGCACTCGATATGCTCAGGCGCGCCGCACAGGCAAGGTAGAGGGAGACGCTTCGGAGACGGTCGATGTAAGAAAAGCTTTTACTAAAAACGACACTTTAGGATATCTGTCGATACGAGAGAGTGTAAGAATCGCACAGCTTTGGCTTAAATGCTGGCTGTGCGATTTTTGTTTTATACTGTAGTCGAATAATAGAAGCCATTATCACGCCTTGGTAATAGAATCCAACTTCAGAAGTCATCCGAGAAACGATTATATAACATGATGTAATCGTCTTACGGATTTGTGTGTTGACCTGTTGGGTTTGGTATTATAAAATTGAGACAGTAAAAAACGTGAAAGATATCAAATAGCTATAAAATATGAGGGGGCTTTTGTGAAATGGCAAAAGGCATTATCTATCTTATGACATCCGTCGTTCCCGGACTTGTCAAGATTGGCAAAACGGGATCCTCTAATTTCGAACAGCGCATGAATTATATTGAACATCACGGCTATAGGAATGTCACCGGCTTTAAACGTGAATTTGCTATAGAGGTAGAGGATTACGATGAAAAAGAAATTATGCTGCATACGATTTTTGCAAAAAGTCGAGTTTCCGATACCGAGCTTTTTGCGCTGGATGTTAACATTGCTGTACAGCTTCTATCGTCTTTTGACGGGAAAGTGGTATTTCCGAAAACGGAAAGCAAAGACGAAATCTTCGATACTGCTACAGATAACAGCAAAAGCAAACTCATACCCAACGGTACATACACCTTTGAGAAAAAGAAAAAATCTGACGATAAGGTCGTACATGCTGCTGCTGTCATCAATAATAGCAATTGGGTACTCTTGAAGGGAAGCGTATTGGGCATTGCCGAAGATGAAGGAGTTCCCCGAAAAGCAAAAGCAGTGCGCGCAGCCTTATCATTAGACAACAAAGGTACATTGCTGGAGGATTTTGAGTTAGGCGATTGTTCTCCTTCTCACGCTGGTACTGTTGTTATGAACCAATCCAATACTGGCTGGACTGATTGGAAAAATGCAGAAGGACAACCTGTCGATGTATATCGACAGCAGAAGGGTTGAAGGCCGTGAATAGGTGCTTTTTTAGAAGTTTAGATGGGTTTTGCAGTTGTCTTCAGACAGAAGCCTCTGGACAAGTCTATGTATCCTATGAATCAAGAAACGGTATGTCCCCGAAAGGTCATACCGTTTTTAGAATCGAATGAATACTTTCTTATTTTCGTCCTCACGTGGGCGGCCTTTTTTGCAAAAGATTTTGATTTTGTGGTAAATACCACAGACTTTAGCGCGCGATAATGATACGATAAGTCCGAAGAGAAAACAATATACGGAGGGACATCATATGGTAAGGAAGATAATCTCGATAGATAAAGAAAAGTGCAACGGGTGCGGTATATGCGCAGACGCCTGCCATGAGGGCGCGATAGGAATGGCCGGAGGAAAGGCGCACCTTATGCGCGACGATTACTGCGACGGCCTGGGAGACTGTCTGCCTGCATGCCCGATGAACGCGATAAGCTTTATTGAGCGGGAAGCGGCTGCATATGACGAGGCGGCAGTTTTAAAAAATAAAGAGCGAAAAAAGAACGGCGCTCCGTTTGCGGCGGCTTTGCCGGGCTGTCCGGGCTTACGCGCAGCATCAATAACGCGCGAAGCAAAAGAAGATGAGGCGGCAGCTTTTCGTCCCGCAGTCAGTCGTCTTTCGCAGTGGCCCGTGCAGATAAAGCTTGCGCCGGTGAAAGCGCCTTATTTTGACGGTGCAGACCTGCTTATTGCGGCCGATTGCACGGCTTACGCCTATGGCGGCTTTCACGATAAGTTTATAAAAAACCGCATAACGCTTGTAGGGTGCCCGAAGCTTGACGGCGTAGATTACAGCGATAAGCTTTTTGAGATAATTAAAAATAACGATATAAAAAGCGTGACGCTAGTGCGCATGGAGGTGCCCTGCTGCGGAGGCTTAAGATACGCGCTTGAAAAGGCGTTGAGCGAGAGCGGCAAGCTCATACCGTGGCAGGTAGTTGTGATATCGACCGACGGGAGGATATTATCTGAGTAAAGCCTGATGTAACGACAAAAAGCGGCGGCACATATGATATTGCGGGGGCGTGTGAGAGCGCGCCCCCGCGCATATCTTGGGAGAAATCGTATGAAAGTATATGTGTATGCAATTTGCAAAAACGAAAGCCGCTTTGTAGAGAATTGGATGAGCTCGATGGCGGAGGCGGATAACGTATATGTGCTTGACGTCGGGTCGGAGGACGAAAGCGCTTGGCGTCTTAAAAATGCGGGAGCAGTTGTAAAAACAGAAAAGGTCATACCGTGGAGATTTGATGAAGCGAGGAACATGTCGCTTGAAATGGTGCCGAAAGACGCCGATATCTGCGTATGCACCGATATTTGCGAGACATTTAACGCAGGCTGGCGGGAAAAGCTGGAGGCTTCATGGAAAAACGGCGCAACGAGAGCCATATGTAAATATATCATAGGCTTTGACAAAGAGGCGAATGAAGATAAGACGGCTTTTTTTGATAGGATACACGCGCGAGAGGGCTTCGTTTGGGCGCGTCCCGCTTATGAAAAGCTCGTGCTTTCACAAGGCGCGCCGCCCGAGACGAGAGTTTACGCCGACGGAGTAACGCTTTACCGCCGTGAAAAAAGGCCAAAGCCGCACGGTGAGTTCGTATCGCTTTTGGAGGCTTATGTGAGGGAAGACCCGCACGACGCCGAGGGAGTTTTTTATCTCGGGCGAGAATATATGTATTGCGGGAAATGGGATATGTGTATTAAAACGATGATCCGTCACCTTTCAATGCCGGGCGTCGTTTGGCCCGGCGAGCGCTGCGCCTCAATGCTTTGTATCGCGCGCGCCTATGAAGAAAAGGGCGATGCGGGGAATGCACAAAAATGGTTTCTTCGCGCCGCGGCTGAGGGCGTGCATTTAAGCGAGCCGCACAGAGAGCTTGCACGTTTTCTTTCAAAGCAGGGAGAATTATACGGCGCGATATATTTTAAAAGACGCGCGCGCCTTTTAAATGAAAGCGCCGAAGCCGTAAAAACAGGCTTAAACAGCAAAGCGTGGGGTATCATATTTTGATATCCCACGCTTCAGCGTGTTGAAAAACTTGTTTTTTGACATGCTGGTAGGCTTTCGAAAAAGAAGGCGGAATGCGTCAAACACGGCGCCCGGGGTCCCCTAAAAATACGCGCAAGCGGATTTTTTGGGGTGGTTCGGGCGTATGAGATACGGCAGAGCCGTGTTTGACGTATAGATGAAAACCCGCTGAAAAGCAGGCTTTTCAGCGGGCAAAATAAACGCGAGAAAGATAAGTCTTTTAATTCTATTTCGTGTAAAAATATTTAAATCATTTTTGAAATAATTTTGAAAAAATATTGAGATTTTCGAGGCCGTCCCGAAAATTGTGTAAACCTCCGATAAGGTGTAAAATAGAAGCACCATATTGGAGGTTTAATTATGAGCAGCAGAAGAAAACGCAGTCCCGAGGAACGAGCACGGAGGGAGAAAATTCGTGAATTGCTGCAAAGCAGTGGAGTTAGCAGCATGGAAGACATTCAAAATCTATTCAAGGAAACCATAGCGGAATTCATGGAGAATGGATTGGAAGCTGAGCTGGACGAT